>JANXMO010000329.1 GCA_025354615.1 Burkholderiales bacterium
CGCAGCGCGTCGCGGGCCGCATAACGCGTGGCAAAGGCGGCAAAGCCTTCGCGTTCGAATTGCAGCAGCGCTTGCACCAGCGGGAGCGCGACCCGGCCGAGCGCCCGTGGTGCCGTCGCATCGGGGTCGATTTCCTGCAGAAACGCCGTGCCGCTGCTGACATCGCCGACGCCAAAAGGCAGGATGTTGAGGCCGACGCCCACCACCGCAATCCGCTGGTCGCCGGCGGACACGGTTTCAATCAGGATGCCACCCAGCTTGCGCCCCGCCGTTGCAGCACCCAGCGCGCTGGGCTCACACAGCCACAAGTCGTTCGGCCATTTCAGGCGCACGCACGGCGTGGCGGCGGCGGCAGCGGCGCTGTACGCGGGCGGCTCCAGCGCGTCCGCAAGCGCGACGCCAACGGCCAGCGACAGGCCAGCCCAATCGGGCGGCGCCAACGGCAGCGCCAGTGAAAAGGTCAGTGATGCACCGCAGGCCGATTGCCAGGTGCGCCCCAGTCGGCCCCGGCCGCCGGTTTGCTGCTCGGCCACCAGCAGGCAGGCGGAACGGTCGGCCGCGCGGCGCAGGCCTGGCGGCACATCGAAAGCGCGGCTTTCGCGGCTGCGCCAGCGGGTGACGGGAACAGCCCCGGCCGCCGCGGCAGTCGGAGCGGCGGCTGGGTCCAGTGGCGCGGCGCCGGGCGCACGGGCGCGGGCCAGCAGCGCCGAGTTGGTCGACGCAAGCCGGGCGACCAACTCCACACTGACTTCCGGCAACAAGGCGGACAGCTGCTGATGCAGCAAGCCGGCCTGCCAGTCCAGCGCCAGGGGCTCGGGGTGCGGGCCGGTGCTGCTGCTCATGCGGCAGCACCGGCGGCAGCGCGGCCGGGTTTGGCGGCAGGGGTGGGTCGCTGCGCCGGCCGCTTGGGCGCCAACATCGTGCCGCGGCAATCCCGCGCGCCGCAGCGGCAGGCGTACAGCTTTTTCAGCGCCGCGGTGTGGCGTTCGTCGATCACCAAGCCGTAGTCATAAAACAACTCATCGCCCGGCTTCAAGGCCCGCAACGCCTTGATGAAGACGCGGCTGCCGTCCTGCTCGGCCGTGCAGTTGGGCCGGCAGCCGTGGTTGATCCAGCGCGAGGCGTTGCCACCGACGGCGGCGTCGATCACACGGCCGTCGTCGATGTGGAAATAAAACGTGTGCTGCGGGTCGGCCGGGTCGTGTGGATGGCGGCGCAGCGCTTCGGGCCAGGCGATGATTTCGCCGACATATTCAATGATGGTTTCGCCGCGGGCCATCGGCCGCCGCGCAAAAACGCCTTTGCCATGCACGCCGCTGCGCCGCACCTGGATGCGCGGCCCGCGCGTTGCAACGGGCTTGGCAACAACGGCGGCGGGGTTTGGCGTACGGGTCGCTTGCGTGATCGGCTTCTTTGGGTACATTGAAATGGTGGGCGCGCGCATACAGGCGCGCGAGGGCGGGATTGTAGAGACGCAATTGCGGCCTGCTTCCCGCCTGTGCCAAAGCCTTTTCCCCGTTGAAGAAAGCAGCATGAGCAAGACACTGATCATTGCGGAAAAACCATCGGTCGCGCAGGACATCGTCCGCGCGCTGACCCCTGTGGCCGGCAAGTTCGACAAGCACGATGACCACTTCGAGGCTGATGCCTACGTGGTCACCAGCGCGGTCGGCCACTTGGTGGAAATCAAGGCGCCGGAGGAGTTCGACGTCAAGCGCGGCAAGTGGAGCTTCAACAACCTGCCGGTGATTCCGCCGCATTTCGACCTGGCGCCGATCGACAAGGCGAAGAGCCGGCTCAACGCCGTCGTCAAGCTGGTCAAGCGCAAGGACATCACCGCGCTGATCAACGCCTGCGACGCGGGCCGCGAAGGCGAGCTGATCTTCCGGCTGATCGTGCAATACGCAGGCAGCGAAAAAAAGCCGATCGACAAGCCGATCCGCCGGCTGTGGCTGCAAAGCATGACGCCGCAAGCCATTCGCGACGGCTTCGACGCGCTGCGCAGCGACCAGCAGATGCAAGGCCTGTCGGACGCGGCGCGCAGCCGCTCTGAAGCCGATTGGCTGGTCGGCATCAACGGCACCCGCGCAATGACGGCGTTCAACTCGCGTGATGGCGGCTTCTTCCTGACCACCGTCGGCCGCGTGCAGACGCCTACGCTCAGCGTGGTGGTCGAGCGCGAAGAAAA
>JANXMO010000337.1 GCA_025354615.1 Burkholderiales bacterium
ATCATCATTCACAACGCCGCGTTCGACATCGGCTTTCTGAATGCGGAATTGAAGCGGGCAGGCCATGAACCGTTCTCTCAGGCCGTTGACAGGGTGACCGACACGCTCACGATGGCGCGGGAAATGTTCCCTGGCAAATCCAATTCGCTGGACGCCCTCTGCCGGCGCCTGGAAGTGGACAACACCAGCCGCAGCTTGCATGGCGCGTTGCTCGATGCGGGCTTGTTGGCCGAGGTCTATATCCGGTTGACGCGCGGCCAGGAGGTGCTGGTGATCGATGCAATCGATGGCGACAGTGAAAATGCCGCGCTGGCCGCAGTTGATTTCAGCCAGCTGGTGCTACCGGTGATCCGGCCCACTTCGGAGGAAGAACAAGCGCATGTCGCCTTGCTGGCCGATGTTGTCAAGGCCTCCGGCGGGCGCCTGGTGTGGGCGGATGCCGTGGCATAATTTATGGCTGCGTTGGGCGGTTAACTCAGCGGTAGAGTGCCACCTTCACACGGTGGAAGTCGCAGGTTCAAACCCTGCACCGCCCACCATTCAAGCCTGTTCTGTCAGGCATGCGTTTGTTGCATTATTTTGTTGCTGCTTTTGTTGAACAAGCCAGCAACGCGCCTCAGCCACATCAGCGGCGATGCCTTCGCGTAACGCGTTGATCGACTCATATTGACGTTCGTCGTGCAACTTGTGCAGTAGCTCGACACGCATCAGGTGTCCATAGCCGGCGTCCAATGACCACTGCGCGGGCCATTGCAGGCAATGGGTTTCAAGCAGCACCTGGCCGCTGTGCTCAACGCTGGGCCGAACGCCCAGGCTGGCCACGCCATCGAGCGACGTTCCACCAAGCCCTTGAACGCGGACCACGAAAATGCCATGCGCTGCTGAATGCGCATGTGGGAAACGCAAGTTCAAGGTGCGAAAGCCCAATTCACGTCCCAGTTGGCGGCCCCGCACCACATGGCCACTGATGGCGTAAGGGCGCCCGAGCAGCGCTGCCGCACGGTCCATGTGCCCGCCGGCCAACGCACTGCGCACGGTGGAGCTGGATACGCGCTGGCCATGAACCTCGTAGCTCAGCATCCGTGCCACGTCGAAGCCGCGTGCCTGGCCGGTGGCGTCCAGCCTTGCATAGTCGCCAACGCGCCGGGCGCCATAGCGAAAGTCGTCGCCCACGAGTACGTAGCGCGCAGCGGCGCCTTTGAGCAACATGTCGTCGACAAAAGCATCGGGCGACAGGGCGGCCAGGCGGTCATCAAAGCGCAGCACGGCGACTTCATCGATGCCGCAGCGCTCCAGTTCGCTCAGTTTGTCACGCAGCGTGGCAATGCGCGCGGGTGCCGCTTCAGGTGTGCCCGCCTTGCGTGCAAAGTGGTCCCGCGGGTGGGGCTCGAAGGTGACCACGCAACTCGGCATGCCGCGGTGCTGCGCTTCGTTGCGCAGCAATGCCAACATCGCCTGGTGGCCGCGGTGAACGCCATCGAAGTTGCCAATCGTCAACGCGCGCCCGCGGCTGGGCGGCAACAAATGGCCGCGGTGAATTTGCATGCCGACGATTATCGCGGGGCGTGGGCCGGCGCTGCGGGAAGAATCAAATGCGGCCCATCCAGCCAGCGCCATTGGCCTGGCAGCAAATCAGCCGGCAGTGCCAGCGCACCGAAGTGGCTGCGGTGCAGCGCTTCAACCCGGTTGCCGGCGGCCGCCACCATGCGCTTGACTTGGTGGTATTTGCCTTCGGTCAAGGTGATCCGCAGGCCGTAAAACCCGTCGCTGCGCTCACCCGTGGCTTCCACCGCCGCGGCCCGCACAAAACCTGTTTCATCGGCCAGTTGCACGCCGGCCTGCAATGCGTCAAGTTGCGCCTGGCTGACCGGGTGCTTGCAACCGGCTTCATACACTTTGGGCACATGGTGGCGCGGCGACGTCAGCTTGTGAATCAAGGCGCCGTCGTCAGTCAACAGCAGCAGGCCGGTGGTGTCTTCGTCGAGGCGGCCAATGGTTTGCACGTCACGCCGGCGCAAAGGCGCGGGCAGCAGGCTGTAAACGCTGGCGTGGTGCCGGGGCTTTTGCGAGCATTCGTGCCCGGCCGGCTTGTTCATCACGATCAACGCGCACGCATGAAACGGCCAGGCCACGCCGCGCACACTGAACGCCAACCCATGCGTTTCGACTTCATGGAACAGGTCGTCGCAAACCTGCCCGCCCAGCGCAACGTGGCCGCCCAGCACCAGCCCTTCGCACTCACGCCGGGTGCCAAAGCCTTGTGAGAACAGCAGTTGTGCCAGCTTCATGCCTGACCGCAACGCGTCAGTGGCCGCAGGCCGCAGCGGCGTGTGCCTGCCCGAGCGCGGCGGCTCACGGTTGCAAATCCAGCCGCATGGTTTGGCTGTCACGCTGCATCTGAAAGCGCGACAAGAAGCTGTTGCCTAGCAAAACCGTTTCCATCGGCGCCTGCATCACCAGCGCGGCAACGTTGTAGACCTGAACATCGCCGATGCGCACCACATCCAGCGTGGTGCGCCGTGCGGCGGCTGGGCCGTTGGCAGTATTGACCAACAGCGCGGCGCCTGGCGGGTAGGTCAAGCCCAGGCGTTGGGCATCAGCTTGCCCGATCGACACCAGCGTTGCGCCGGTATCGACGAGAAAGCGCACCGGCCGGCCGTTGATGCTGCCGCCGGCATGAAAGTGCCCGCCAGGCCCGGCGCTCAATACGATTTGCGAGCCGCTTCCGGGTGTGCGGGCGCCGCCCAGGTCAACTGGCGTACCGCCCAGCGGCAGCACCACCCGCCTGCCGGGCGCATTCGCCCATTCAACCGTCGCGTTGCTGGCGTTGATGCTCAGCAGCCTCACGCCACGGGTGGCGCTGCCCACGCTCAAAGTGGCCGGCACGCCGTCGATCACCAGCAAGCCTTTGTCGCCCATGCGGGCATTGAAGTGCACGCTTTGCGCTGCCGTATCTGAGATACCTCCGATGGCAGCGGTGAGAGCCGCAAAGCCGACCATTCGGGCCAATGCAAACGAGATGCGCATGAGCCGATCAATCAATCGCGAAAATTGTCGAAGCTCAACGGTGCATCGGGAACGTCCTTGCGGATCAGCGCCATGGCGGCTTGCAGATCATCGCGTTTGGCGCCGGTCACGCGCACGCTGTCGCCCTGAATCGCGGCCTGCACCTTCAGCTTGCTTTGCTTGAGCAGCGTCTGGATTTTTTTCGCCGTTTCGCTGTCGATGCCGCTTTTGATGACGATGGTTTGCTTAACCTTGTCGCCGCCGATTTTTTCAATCTTCGCGCTGCGGTCGAGAAAGCGGATGTCCACACTGCGCTTGGTCAGCTTGGCCAGCAGAATGTCCATCACCTGGCCGATTTGAAAGTCACTGTCGGCCCACACGACCACATCTTTTTCCTTCAACTCGACCTTGGCCGATGAGCCCTTGAAATCAAAGCGGGTGCTGATTTCCTTGGCTGTGTTGTCGACCGCATTGCGGACTTCCACGAGGTTGGGATCCAAAACGGCATCAAAGCTGGGCATATGCGTAATTTCCTGCGGTCAAGGATCAGCGAAAATTCTGCCATGCAAACCGAATACGGCGCCAATCTTCGCCACTACAACAGCTTTGGCCTGCCGGCGGTGGCGCAAACGCTGGTGCGGATAGCGTCTGACGCTGACGTGCGCCGCGTCATCGACCACCCTCAACTGGGCACAAGCCCCAAGTTCGTGCTGGGCGGCGGCAGCAACATCGTGTTGACACGCGACGTGCCACAGGTGGTATTGAAAGTCGAAGTCATGGGGCGCCAGCTGCTGCGCGAGCAGGATGACGCCTGGATCGTCGAAGCCGGCGCGGGCGAGCAATGGCCTGCTTTTGTGCAGTGGACGCTGGATCAAGGCTTGCCCGGCCTCGAAAACCTGTCGTTCATTCCCGGCACGGTTGGTGCGTCTCCGGTGCAAAACATCGGCGCCTACGGGGTGGAGCTGCAGGACCGTTTTGATTCGCTGGACGCCGTTGACCTGCGTACCGGCCTGACCCGCACGCTAGGGCCCCGCCTGTGCGCGTTCGGCTATCGCGACAGCGTTTTCAAGCAGGCGTTGGCCGGGCGCACCGTCATCACCCGGGTGCGCTTTCGGTTGCCGCGGCCGTGGCGCCCGCAGCTCGGCTACATGGAGCTGCAGCGCAAGCTGGAGGAAACCGGGTTCAGCCAGCCGGAGCCGCAGCAGGTGGCCGACTGGATCGGCGCCATCCGCCGCGCCAAGTTGCCTGACCCGGCGGTGATGGGCAATGCCGGCAGCTTTTTCAAGAACCCGGTCGTCACGCCCGAGCAGTGCCGCGACATCATCGGCCGCGACCCGACCGTGGTGCACTACCCGCTGCCCGACGGCAGCGTCAAGCTGGCCGCCGGCTGGTTGATCGACGCCTGCGGCTGGAAGGGCAAAAGCGTGGGCGGTGCCGCCGTTTACGAACGCCAGGCGCTGGTGCTGGTCAACCGCGGCGGCGCCATCGGTTCAGAGGTGTTGACGCTGGCGCGGGCGATCCAGGAGAGCGTTTACGGGCGTTTTGGCATTCGGTTGGAAACCGAGCCGATGGTGGTGTGACGGGTTCGTCAGACGAGTGGTTCCACCGGTTGCCGGCTGGCGAGGCGGTCCAACAGCGCCAGTCCTTTGGGCAGGCAGACCCGTTGCAGGTCATAGGCGTTGACGACCGTGCGGCGGGCGGCTTGGCGCAAAGCTGTCGCCTCTTGCGGCTTCAACAACACCTCAGCCAATTGCGCAGCCAGCCCTGCCACATCGAAAAAATCCACCAGGTGGCCGTTCACCTTGTCTTCGATGACTTCCTGCACCGGCGGTGTACGTGAAGCGACAACGCAGCAGCCGGCGGACATGGCTTCAAGCAGTGACCACGACAGCACAAATGGATAGGTGAGATAGGCATGCACCGCCGACACCTGAAGCAGCTGCTGGTAAACGCCCGGTGCGAGACGCCCGACGAAATGCACATGTGACAGATCGAACTGCCCGCCCATTTCAGCAAGCAGCCGTGCGCGGTACGACTCACCACCCTGCAGGCGGCGGCCATAGCTGACGTCATCGCCCCCCACCACCACGATCTGTGCCTGCGGCACCCGCCGCAGCAGCTGCGGCAGGCAGCGCATGAAGATGTGAAAGCCCCGGTAGGGTTCGAGGTTGCGCGCCACATAGGTAACAACTGGATCACCCGCACGAAAGGTGACCCCATTCAGGCACACGCTGGCCGCCGGGTGGGGGCGCAGCCGGTCAGTGTCGATGCCATCGTGCAGCACGTGCAGCTTGGGCTGCAAAGGCGCGGGGTGCACGGCGCGTTGCCACGCGGTGGGGCACAGGCCGGCGTCCATGTCATTCAAGGCCAGCAGCTGAACGGCGCGGCGCAACTGCAGGATGTAGCGGACGTTGGCGGCGGAGGGAAATTCGGCGTCGAAGTCGACATCGGTGCCACGGTCACTGTAGAAAAATTCGCAGTAGGCCAACAGGGGCGTGTCAGGCAATTCGGCCCGCACAAACATCATTTCGCCCCAGCCGGGGTGGGCCACCACCATATCCGGGCGCAGTCCGCGTGACAACAGCAGCCGCAGCGCCTGACCAACGGCGCGCCCGCGCCCGGCCATTCGTTCAAACTCGATGCCACTGGCACTTGCCGCATCAGGCGGGGAGGCCGACGTTGCTTCATAGCCCAACTGGTGCAGCCGCTGGTGCCGCAACGGCCAGCGCGCCAAAGCTTTACGTTGACCAATCACCACCACTTCATCGCCACGCGCCAACAGCCCGTCGATCAGGTGCCTGAATTGAGCCGGAATGTTTTGATGGATGAAGCAGATGCGCACGAAGACAGGGCTTTCAAACGGCAGCAACCCGGCCACAAAATTCTTTGATGTGCACGCTGCAACAAATGCCGTGCGGCGGCTGCAGCTGCCACTGTACTTCGCCACCCAATTGTTTGACGCGCTTGCGAATGCCACCCAGCCCCAGCCCATGCGCCCACTGGCGCGGGTCACCGCCTGCGCCGTCGTCGCAAACGCTCAATGCCAGCGTGCCATTGCGCAACTGCAATGCCACCTTGACGCGCTGTGCGCCAGCATGCGCGATCACATTGCTGATGAGTTCACGCAGCACGCGCGTCAGGCCTGACCACTGCACCATGCTCAACACCACGTCATCGTCTTGCTCGAACTGCCAGACCAGCTCGATGTGGGCCGCGCTCAAGCGCTGCGTCAAGTCGGCTTTCCAGTCACTGGCCGCGTGCGCCAGGCGGTGGTCGGCATGGGCCAGCCCACGCGTCAGCGTTTTCAGGTCTTGCAGGGTGTGGCGTATGTAGTCTTCCATCTCGGGCGAGGTCGATTTGTACATCAGCGTCAACAGCCGCGCCCCAATGTCGTCATGCAGATCTTGCGCCAGCCGCAGCCGTTCTTCGCTGCGGCCTTGTTCAACGGCGCGGTCGAACGCCACCGCGCGGCGCAGCTGCTCGACCACGCAGTCGGCCAGCCGGGCGTCGTCCGCGGTAAAGGGCCGCCGGCCTTGCTGTGCATGGCGCAACTGCAGGCACGAAGCCTGTATGGGCTGCTGCAGAAAACACACTTCTGGCACGGGGACCACCAATGCAGACCCCTGCACAACGGCGTGGGCAGTGTGCGCTGCGTTGTCAGCGTGCGCTACGAACACGGCCTCCAGCGGTTCAAAAATTTTTTGCAGCAATTGCATCAACAGCGCCGGCATGCGGTGCGGGTGCATTTCCAGCTCACGCGCGATGCGGTAGAGCTGCTCGAACATGCGTTCGGTGGTCAACGGGCGAGTGCCCTGCCGCTGGATCAATTTCCGATATCGCGCGGCTGCGTACATCGCCCCTGCAAGAAGCAGCAACAGCGCCAAGGTTGCCCATGCAGGCCATGAAAGAAGTGTTGCAAACACCAGTTCAACGGCGGCGGCATTGACCCAGCCGCAAAGGCGTGCACATCCAAGTCCCGCTCCGGCCTCGCAAGCTCACGGCATGAAGCGCAGCGATCAAAATCCGATCAAACGAAAAGAAGGGCAGTGCCAATTTCATACGAGGCCTTGTTTGCTGGCGAGCACGGCAGCCTCGGCGCGGCTGGACACATTGAGCTTCTTGTAGATCGACTTGATGTGATCGTTGACCGTGAACCACTTGATGGCCATCAGTTGGGCAATTTCCTTGATCGTGAAGCCTTTGCTCAGATAGGTCAGCACCTCGCTTTCACGCGGTGTCAGGCGCTCATGATCGGGCGGGCTGCTGTTGCGCGCCAGCGGCGACGGCCGGCTGCTTTGAAAGGCCGACGGCAACGGCTCGCCCTGTGGCGCGGTGCCGGAAGCGTTGCCCGGGCGGAAATGCGTCAACAAGCGCCGTGCGATGGCCGGAGAAAGCGGTGGCTGGCCGCGCACGATTTTCTGCAGCTCCTCGACCAGCACTTCAAAGCGGTCTTCCTTGAGCAGGTAGCCGTCGGCACCACACTGCAACGCCGGGAACAGGTGGTCGTCATCCGAATACAGCGTGGTCACGATCTTGGTTGCGGGGTGACCTTGTGCGCTCAGCTCGGCCAGCAGCTCCATGCCATTGCCGTCCGGCAGCTCGAGGTCCACCAGTATCAGCTTGCAAAGGTTGGTCGGTGCGGCGGCGTCTTGCAACCCCAGTGCCCGGCGTGCGCTTTCGAGGTCGCCGGCTTCCAGCAGATCAAGTGCATCGCTGAAACTCTCACGCACCACACGGCACAGAAAACTGCGTGCAACCGGATTGTCTTCAATGATCAGGACTTGGACAGGCATTGGCGGCGCCAGAACGCGATAAATGCGATTGATCGTAGCAGGCGCTTGTGATGCGATTGAGCCGTCCCACCCGGTGTCTACAATCGATTCGATGCGTATCCTGGTGGCAAACGACGACGGCTATTTGGCGCCAGGGCTGGCGGCTCTCGTCAATGCATGCAGAGGTTTGGCCGAAGTGGACGTGGTGGCGCCCGAACAAAATGCCAGCGGCACCTCCAACTCCCTGACCTTGAACCGGCCGCTGTCTGTTTATTCGGCCACCAACGGCTTTCGCTATGTCAACGGAACGCCATCGGATTGTGTGCACGTTGCACTGACGGGCTTGCTCGATCAGCGGCCCGATCTCGTCGTATCCGGCATCAACCACGGCGCCAACATGGGCGACGACACTTTGTATTCAGGAACCGTGGCGGCAGCGATGGAGGGCTTTCTTTTCGGAATTCCATCGATTGCCTTTTCGCAGGTCGACAAAGGGTGGCACCACCTCGAGGCTGCCACCGCACTGGCCCGCAGCATCATCCAGCAGGTGCTGGCGGGATTGCCGGGGCGAGCAACGCCTTTCCTGCTCAACGTCAACATTCCCAACCGCGGTGACGTCAGCGACGTGCCGCGTGTGGTGACACGGCTGGGCCGCCGCCATGCCAGCAAAGCGGTGATTCGCCAGACCAGCCCGCATGGTGATGCGCTGTACTGGATCGGCCCGGCCGGCGACGCCCGCGAGGCCGGCCCTGGTACCGACTTTTTTGCCACCGCCGCTGGTCAAGTGTCCATCACGCCCTTGCAAATTGACTTGACCGACCACGCAGCGCTGCCCGGGTGGCAACAATGGGTCGGTGTTGCGCCATCTGGGGCGGGTGTCCAGTCATGACAAGCAGCGGTCTGCCATGAGCGTTCCTCCCCGTCGACCCGCGGTTTTCCCGTTGCAGTTGCAAAACATCGGGCCTGCCGCAAAGGGCAAGCCATTGGTGACCGGTGGCAGCGCCGCTGCGGTGGCTGTTCGCTCTGTGGTGCAGCGCACCGTGTTGCGGCCGCAGGCCATGTTGCATCAAGCGGCATCAGACGCGCGGCACCGGCAGGTGCCGTCCGGGCTGGGCCTGGATTCAATCGATGTACGCCGGCGCATGGTGCAGCGTCTGCGTGCACAAGGCGTGCGCCATGAAGGCTTGTTGGCGGCTTTCGATGCGGTTCCTCGCCATGCGTTCGTTGATCCGGCGCTGGTGACGCAGGCCTACGAAGACACCAGCCTGCCGATTGGCCATGGGCAAACGATTTCAAAACCTTCTGTCGTGGCTTTGATGATCGAGCTGCTGCTGCAAGGTGTAAACGCCAGCGGCAAGGGGCACTTGGGCCGCGTGCTCGAGATTGGCTCTGGCTGCGGTTACCAGGCCGCTCTGTTGTGCCGAATGGCAACGAACGTCGTCTCGATCGAACGCATTCGGGCGCTGTATGACAAAGCCTGTGAGCTGACCGCCGCCTTGAGGATGGACACACTTCGCTTGGTATACGGCGACGGAATGCACGGCCATCCGCCACGGGCGCCGTATGACTGCATCATCGCCGCGGCCAGTGCCGAAGTATTGCCGCCCGCCTGGCTGGACCAGCTGGCCGTCGGAGGGCGCCTGGTGTGCCCGGTAGTGGCAGCACCGCGCGCCACCGCCGCTCCATCAGCGCGCCAGGTGCTGGTGGTGATCGACCGGCATGAACACGGATTCACTCGTCAGCTTCATGAGGCGGTGCAGTTTGTTCCTTTAAAATCAGGTTCTGTTTGAAAAGGCCCAGCCAGCGCATGACGATACTCAGTGATTTTGGCAGGGCAACGTCGCCGAGGCGCTGGCCGTCCGCGATGGCTGTTGCCGTGGCGGTGGTGTTGTTGGCAGCGTGCGCAGGGCCACGTCATCGGGCCCCGGTTGAAGACCGTGGCGGTATCGGCCGGTTGGGCGACATGCCGCTGCCGTCCAGCGCTTCAGATGCAGCGACTCTCAAACCGTTGCCGGGCGCGGAAAATGCGGGCAAACCGGGTTATTACACAGTGCGTCCGGGCGACACGTTGATTCGTGTTGCACTCGAAAACGGCCAGAACTGGAAAGATGTGGTGCGCTGGAACGCGCTTGACAACCCCAACATCATTGAAGTGGGCCAGGTGTTGCGCGTGGTGCCGCCGGGCGCTGATCCAGCCGCTGCCGGCGCACGTCCGATCACTGCAGCACGTGTTGAAACGCGGCCATTGGAAGTCCGGGTGGCGTCGTCGTCTGCCGCCAGTGCAGCAGTGGCTGCCACTGCTGCGGCCCCTGTAGCGCCGGTGGTTGCCAGCTCGCCCCCAGCAGGCGTTGCGCGCGAAGGTGACGATGACATCAACTGGGCATGGCCGGCGGCTGGCAGCGTTGCGACCCCATTTGACGATGTGAAAAGCAAAGGCCTGGCGATTGCGGGTAAAGCCGGTGACCCGGTGCTGGCTGCGGCCGATGGGCGGGTGGTCTACGCCGGCTCTAGCTTGCGCGGCTATGGCAACTTGATTATTCTGAAGCACAACAGCACTTACTTGACGGCCTACGCCCACAACCAAGCCCTGCTGGTCAAGGAAGACCAGGCCGTGCGCCGGGGCCAAAAAATAGCTGAAATGGGGTCGACCGACGCCGATCGAGTGCAGCTCCATTTCGAGATCCGCAAGATGGGCAAGCCAATTGACCCGGCGAAGCTGTTGCCTGCACGCTAGTGCAGTGTTTCACTGATGCCGACCAGCGTGAAACATTGCACCAGCACAAAGACACGCAAGCAACTGAACATGCACACACTTTCGTTATTGCCGAATGATGGCACGGAGGTGTTGTCATGCGGCAGACCGAACTGCACTTGACCGAAGAAGACCGCTTGGTGGTGGACGACATTTGCGGCAAAGGCTTGCATCGCTCGCGAGAGGTCAAACGGGTACATGTTCTGTCCGCTCTGGATCGCAGCGTGCCCGAGGCCCGGATCATGGCCGTGCCGGGGATGGGTCGCACGGCAGTGTGGCGCACCCGCGCGGCGTATCTGCAAGGCGGTGTCGAGTTGGCGGTATTCGACGTGGCGCGCTCTGGTCGACCGTGCCATTGCGACACCGACGACGAGGCACGGCTGACGGCACTGGCCTGTTCGGCGCCGCCTGCAGGCCGCCAGCGCTGGGCGATGGTGGAACTCGAACGCGCCGCGCGCCAGGAAACCGGGGCGGTTCAAGGAGCAGGTGGCTCGCAGTTCAATGTGATGTCGGTCTGGGCGGATGCCGCCTCGTTTTTATCGAATCTTTATACCGGTGGTCTAAATCCTTTCACCATCTTGATGCCCTGCTGCCTACGATCTCACCACAAAGAAGGAGAGATCCGATGGACTTCGTTTTCCTTGCACTCGTTGTAGTGTTCTTCGCGCTCGTTGTCGGCTTGGCATATGGGTGCTCGGCCTTGGCCGGGAGACGCTCGTGAGTGGCCTGTACGTCATTGGCGCCCTCGTGGCCGCTGGCCTTCTCATCTACCTCGTTGCAGCGCTGCTGTACCCGGAGGAATTCTCGTGAACGCCCAAGCCTGGACATTGCTCATCGCTTTCCTGGGAGTGCTGCTGTTGCTGGCGTGGCCCCTGGCTCGCTACCTCACAAGCGTAATGGAAGGCCGGTTTGCCTTCGGCTCGCGCATCGAAGCACCTTTGTATCGGGCCGCCGGCGTCAAGCCCGAGGTCGAGATGGGCTGGCTGCAGTACGCGATCGCTCTTCTTCTCTTCAACTTGCTGGGCGTGCTGGCGGTCTATGCCTTGCAGCGCTTTCAGGCGGTACTGCCATTCAACCCGCAAGGCTTCGCGGCGGTCAGCCCTGATTCGTCGTTCAACACCGCCATCAGTTTCGTGACCAACACCAACTGGCAAGGCTATGCAGGCGAATCGACGATGAGCTACCTGACCCAGATGCTCGCACTCGCGGTTCAAAACTTCCTGTCTGCAGCCACGGGCCTGGCAGTGGTGATGGCGCTCATCCGCGGCTTTGCGCGCCACAGCGCTACCAGCATCGGCAATGCCTGGGTCGACGTGACCCGCGTCACGCTGTGGGTGCTGCTGCCGCTGTCGCTGGTCTTGGCCCTGTTTTTCGTGAGCCAAGGCGCAATTCAAAACCTCGATGCCTACAAGGAAGTGACAACCCTTGAAGCCACCACGTACCAAATGCCGAAGCTGGACGCGGCCGGCGTCGCCATGAAGGACGACAAAGGCGCAGCGGTGATGCAAGACCAGACAAGCGCTACGCAAACGCTTGCCATGGGCCCGGTGGCGTCGCAAGAGGCCATCAAGATGCTGGGCACCAACGGCGGCGGTTTCTTCAATGCCAATTCTGCCCACCCGTATGAGAACCCCACGGTGCTGAGCAATTTCTTCCAGATGGTGTCGATCTTCTTGATACCAGCCGCCTTGTGCTTTTCATTTGGTATCGAG
>JANXMO010000436.1 GCA_025354615.1 Burkholderiales bacterium
CCACTCGATGCGGTTGGCGGTCAGCCCTTCACGCAACGCCTTGATGATGGGAATGCCGCCGGCCACCGCCGCCTCGAACGCCACCACCACGCCCCGTTCGCGTGCGGCTGCAAAGATTTCACTGCCGTGCAGCGCCAACAACGCCTTGTTGGCCGTGACCACGTGCTTGCCCGCAGCAATCGCCGCCATCACCAGCGTGCGGGCGATGCCGCAGCCGCCGATCAACTCGACCACGATGTCGATGCGCGGGTCGGTAACCACCGCGCGTGCATCGGCCACCACCTCCACCGCGTCACCCACCAGCGCTTGCGCACGCGGCACGTCCAGATCAGCCACCATGGCGATCTCGATCGCGCAGCCGGCGCGGCGGCGAATTTCCTCCTGGTTGCGGCGCAGCACCTGGAAAGTGCCGCTGCCGACCGTGCCCAGGCCCAGCAGGCCCACTCGAATCGATGTTGTCGTGTTCACAAAAAACAGTCCTCAGGCCGCGTGGCGCTTGCGGTATTGCTCAAGAAAACGCGCGATGCGCCCGATCGCCTCCGTCAAATCATCAACGCTGGGCAGGAAGACGACGCGGAAGTGATCGGGCGTTGGCAGGTTGAAGCCGGTGCCTTGCACGATCAGCACTTTTTCCTCGGCCAGCAAGTCATAGGCGAACTGCTGGTCATTGGCGATCGGGTACATCGATGCGTCAAGTTTGGGAAACATGTACAGCGCCGCCTTCGGCTTGACGGCGCTGACGCCCGGAATTTCCGTCAACAGCTCGTACGCCAAATCACGTTGGCGGCACAGCCGGCCGCCGGGTGCGACCAGGTCGTCAATGCTTTGATACCCGCCAAGCGCTGTCTGAATGGCCAGCTGGCCCGGTGTGTTGGCGCACAGGCGCAGCGAGGCCAGCATGTTCAAGCCTTCGATGTAGTCACGCGCATGGCGTTTTTCGCCCGACACCACCATCCAGCCGGCGCGGTAACCGCAGGCGCGGTAGTTTTTGCTCAAACCGTTGAAGGTGACGAACAAAACGTCGTCTGCCAGCGACGCGATGCTGGTGTGCGCATGGCCGTCGTACAGCGTCTTGTCATAGATTTCGTCGGCAAAAACGACCAACTGGTGGCGCCGCGCGACGTCGATGATTTGCAACAACACGCTTTCGGGGTAGAGCGCACCGGTCGGGTTGTTGGGGTTGATGACGACGATGCCGCGGGTGCGCGGCGTGATGCGGCTTTCGATGTCATCGATGTCGGGCAACCAACCCACGGCTTCATCGCAGCGGTAATGCACCGGCACGCCGCCTGACAGGCCAACCACCGCGGTGTACAGCGGGTAGTCGGGCGATGGAATGAGCACCTCGTCGCCATCGTCGAGCAGCGCATTCATGCTCATGGCGATCAACTCGGACGCGCCGTTGCCCAGGTAAACGTCGTCAAGCGCCACGCCGCGAATACGCTTTTGCTGCGTGTAATGCACGACCGACTTGCGCGGCGCGAACAAACCTTTGCTGTCGGTGTAACCGGCCGCATGGGGCAGGTTGCGGATCATGTCCTGCACGATTTCGTCGGGCGGCTCGATGCCGAACGCGGCGATGTTGCCGATGTTCAGCTTGATGATTTTTTGCCCTTCTTCTTCCATTTGCCGGGCTTTTTCGAGCACCGGCCCACGGATGTCATAAGCCACATTGGCCAGCTTGCTTGACTTGGCGATCGGTTTCAAAACGCGCTCCGGAGGCGGCTCGACAGGGCGCCGGCACAGCCTAGAATTTAAACCATAGTGGCCTTGGAGTTCGGCTTGAAACTGCATGCAGAGCGTATCGAAGGAAGCAATGCGATTGCGCGCCACGGCCCGGATGGTGTCTTGGTCAATGGCATCGAACACACGCGCAGCGTCATCGTGCCGGCACAAGGCGCAGTCGTTGCCTGGCCGGTGGCCGACTTCGAATCGCTGGCATCCGAGCACTTTGCCCAGCTGTTGGCGTTCCAGCCTGAACTGGTGATTTTTGGCAGCGGCCCACGGCTGCGGTTTCCAGCGCCGGCGTTGCTGCAAGCGCTGATCAAAGCGCGTGTGGGCGTCGAAACCATGGACACACCGGCCGCGTGCCGCACCTACAACGTGCTGCTTGCCGAGGGCCGAGCGGTCGTGGCGGCCCTGCTCTTTTGATGTCTGGCCTTGCTTTTCGGCGAGGTGAAGCGGCTGAAAAGCTGGCCTTATAATGATCGGTTACGCCTATGACGGCGCAACACTGCACCTTACTTCATGACGCCAGCTCTCAACAAACCTCTGCCGGAATTTGAAGCGCTTGCAACCGGCGGCTTGAAGTTCACACCCCAGAGTTACGCCGGGCAAATCGTGGTGCTGTATTTTTATCCCAAGGACAACACACCGGGTTGTACCACCGAAGCCATGCAATTCCGCGATCACCACGCCGACTTCGTCAAAGCCGGCGCAGTGGTGTTCGGTGTCTCCCGCGACAACCTCGCATCTCATGACAAGTTCAAGCAAAGCCTGGAACTGCCTTTCGAATTGATTGCCGATACCGAAGAAAAGCTGTGCCACATGTTTGGTGTCGTCAAAAACAAAATCATGTACGGCAAAAAAGTCAAAGGCATCGAGCGCAGCACGTTCTTGATCGATGGTGAAGGCGTGTTGCGGGCCGAGTGGCGCGGCTTGAAGGTGGCGGGCCACATCGAGGAAGTTCTCAAGGGCGTGAAGATGCTGAAAAAAGGCTGATCGTTGACGCCCCGCCTGTTTGGACCCTTTCATCAAGCCGCACCGCTTCTTGTGCGGCTTTTTTCTTTTCCCTGTTGAATCGACCGCCTGCCATGCCTTTGCCCAAGCCGCCTGCCAAACGCGCCGCCCTGTTGTCGACCGCCGAAATCGAATCGCCCATGAAGCCCCGCGCCAAACGGCCGGCGGCGCGCGCCTCGGTTGCTGAGTCGGCTGTTGAAGCTGTTGCAACGGCTTCAGCGGTAACGCCAAACCCCTTGCCACCAGAAAAAACGGCGCTCCCG
>JANXMO010000457.1 GCA_025354615.1 Burkholderiales bacterium
CTGCCGAACCGGCGCCAGTTGATTTGGCGCACCGAGCGCGCGCTCGAACACGCGCGGCGCGTCAATCACCAGGTGGCGGTGCTGCTGATCGACCTGGACCGCTTCAAGGTCATCAATGACACGCTGGGCCATGCCGCGGGCGACGAACTGCTGATCGAGGTCGCGCGCCGTTTGCGGTCCTGCGTTCGCCATTCCGATCAAGTCATGGAAAGCGCGCTCGAATCCATCAGCTCGCGTTCGCACCGCACGCTCGAAGCGGTTGGCCGTTATGGTGGTGACGAGTTCGTCGCTTTGCTGCCGGAAGTCGTTGGCGAGCAGGATGCCGAACGCGTGGCGCAGCGTGTGCTCGAGTTGATGCGTGAGCCGATTTTCGTGGGCACGCAAGAGTGCTTCGTCACCGCCAGCGTCGGTATTGCGCTGTACCCGCGAGACGGCGTCAACGTGGCCGATTTGATGCGCAACTCCGACATTGCGATGTACTCGGTCAAGTCGGCCGGCCGCAACGCCAGCTCGCTGTACCGGCCGCAGCTGGCTGGCAAAGGCCGAGAAAAGCTGGCGCTGGAGAGTGCGCTGCACAAGGCGCTCGAACGCAACGAACTGGTGCTGCACTACCAACCAAAAATAGACGTTCGGGCCGCCAAGATGGTGGGCGCCGAGGCACTGATGCGCTGGCGCCACAACGGCGTGCTGGTCGCGCCAGCCGACTTCATTCCACTGGCCGAGGAAACCGGCCTGATCGTGCCGATGAGCGAATGGGCCATTCGCGAAGCCGCCCGCCAGGCCCGTGTCTGGCAGGAAAATTTCGGTTTTTGCGATTCGATTGCCGTCAACCTGCCGAACCGTCTGTTCGAGCGCACCGATCTCGTCGAGTGCATTCATGAGGCGGTTTCCCACTATTCGGTGCCACACCGTTGCATCGAGCTGGAAATCACCGAAACCGGGTTGATGAAAGATTTGCAGAACGTCATTCCGTCGCTGCACCGGCTCAACGAGATCGGCGTCGAAATTTCGATCGATGATTTCGGTACCGGTTATTCATCTCTCGCCTACCTGACCACGCTGCCCATCAGCGAGTTGAAGATCGACCGCAGCTTTGTGCGTGATCTCGGCATGACGCCGCAAAGCTCGGCTGTGGTCACCGCCATCATTGCTCTGGCGCGTTCGCTGGGCCTGCGCGTGGTGGCGGAGGGCGTTGAAAACCTGCGGCAGATGGAGGTGTTGCACCGGCTGGGCTGCAGCTTGATGCAAGGCTTTTTGTTCAGCCGCCCGCAAATGCCTGATGACATCGAAACCTGGCTCAAGCAGACCATCCTGCCCAGAAAAGCGCCGTGGATCGGCAAGGTCAACGATATCGAGGCCACCGAGGCCTTGCTCGGCAATGGCATGTACCCGTTGCATATTCATCCAGCGGGAGGCTGACGCGCCCGTGCGCGCCTGCTTTGGTCCTCATGCAAGCGCGGCTGAAGCCCGTGCTTCATGGCGCACGTCAAAGCAGCTGCACCGCCGTGGCACCGCATTTTTTCTAAAGAACGAGGCGCCATGACTTCCGCCCCAAAAGCCGCGGCGCAGCCGCTTGCTGAATCTTCTGCGATGCCGGCCACGGCGGCCGTGCTTGCCAAGGCGGCGTTACGCCGCTTGGCAATGCAGCGTCTGGAGCCCACCCCCGACAACTATGCAGCCGCCTATTCGCAAGAGCAGGGCGGGCCGCCCTCCGCAGGCCTGCCGTTGCCAGCTTTGCCGCTGTTGGCGCGTTTAGCCCAGCGCAGCCTGGGCGCCGATGCCGGCACGGCCTGGGCCGCGGCCTTGTCCGCCGGGCAGTGGGAGCAGGCCGAGCGGTTGCTGGACCAACCCGAAGCGAGCGGTGCACAGATCGCGTCGTTGATCGACCGCGTCGTGCGCGGTGTCGAAAGAGGAGGCCGCCAATGGACGGTGGCACGCCGCAAGGACAGTTTGCAGCACGTGCTTGAAGGCAGCCGCAGCGACGCCGAGCGGCTGCAGCAGCGCCTGGCGCAGCTGCTCAACAGCTGGGAGGCGGATGGCGGCAACAGCACCGCCGCGGCGGCTGACGTCGGTTCGGAGTCTGCCGCTGCTGCCATGCCCATGCCCATGCCACCGCTGGCAGCGCCGGCAACC
>JANXMO010000460.1 GCA_025354615.1 Burkholderiales bacterium
GCGCAATGACGTCATGTGGGCTTTGATGTTCGTATTCCAACTGGCATAGGCATCGTCATATTCTTTCTTGCGCCGAACCACTTCTTCCAGTGAAGTGGCGACCGGTTCTTTCGCATGACGCCTGATCGATGAAGCCAGCATTTCAGAGCGCACCCGCCGCTCCAGGATGGCGCGGGAAAGCTGTTGAATCGCGTCTCGCCGTGCCTTGGCTTCATCCTGATCGCGAAAGTATTTGGTCACCCCATACCCGGTAAACGCAATGGCCACCGCCATCAAAGAACTCACGAGGAGCTTGACAACTTCCAGCGAATTCCATGGCGATACCTTCTTTTCAGGCAGCAAGCAGGGCTCGGCAAGGTTTTGAGGCGGCGCTTGCTCCATGGGAGCGGCACTTGTTTCAATGGCCTGCGTGCTCATGGCGGCTTGCCTCGTTCCAGGGTTTTGGAGTCCACCGCAATGCCCAAGATTGCGCCTGCTTTTGCGAGTTGGCCGCCGCGCAGGCAGTTGCCTTTGTCGCTGCGTCCAAGATCAACAGCGTGAAGAATGGATCCGCACCCGTCCAGATACAGCGCGTCGACACAGTTCAAGCCGTCGCGCAGATAGATGCCGAAGTCGGCCATCGTGATGGCATCGCGCGTCAGAACGAAGCGTGTCTGCTTGTCTTCGGCAATGCAAACGGCATTGCGCGAGAAGTGACTTCCCCGCATTCGGTCAATGCCGTTTCTCAACTTGCGATTAAGCACCAGGAGCGGCCCTGACTGCGTTGCAATGTCCGCAGTCGGCTTCAGTCTTTCAAACTCACTGGTGTCCGTGATGTGGGCCTTGCCGACGGCCGTCCAAAAAATGCCGTTGGGCTTGTCGTAAAAATTACCTTTGTTTCCCCGCTCATCGGTGTCTGCCAACTCGATGCCATGCAGAACCTGGCCTTTCGCTACCAGCAGACCTCGAGGCGTGAGCGTTTTGTCTGCCTGAAAAATGCCTGCATTGGTTGCAAAAACCAGTCTCCGGCCTTTTTCTGCCAGCGCGGCGCTCAACGTCGGCATGTCGCCCCAAACGGTTCCAGCCCCGTCAAGCCAGAAAACTTCCAAAGCAGGAATGCCGGCAGCTGCAATCGTACAAATGTCGTAAGTCGCGGCGCCGGACTTTTGAGAGACACAGTCAACAGCCGAGGAAGCCCTGTCTGCCGCGGCAACAAGATCAGTGGTGCACCCTGCCAGCAGCGCCACAGTTAAGCAGAGCAGGCCTTTCTTCAAGCGGGCCAGTTTGTATGGTTCCCGACACAGCCTCAAAACGGAATGTCGTCATCCAGATCGTCAAACCCGGTCGCACTCTTCGCCGCGGGCTTCGAAGCCGCCGGGCGGGAGGCCGGTGCCGGCGCGCTGCGGGGTTCGCCGCGGTCACTGCCGTCTGACCCACCACCACCGCCGCCGCCATTGCCACCACGCGCACCGCCGCGGGCATATCCACCGCCCCCGCCGCCGCCTTCTTCACCACCGCCGTCACGCCCGCCCAGCAGCTGCATGTTCTCGGCCACCACCTCGGTGGTGTAGACGTCCTTGCCTTCCTTGTCCTGCCATTTGCGGGTTTTCAGGCGGCCTTCGATGTAGACGGAGCGGCCTTTTTTCAGGTACTCGCCGGCGATTTCAGCCAGGCGGTCGTAGAGCACCACGCGGTGCCATTCGGTTTCCTCGACCTTGTCGCCACTGGCCTTGTCTTTCCAGCTGCGTGACGTGGCCAGGCCCAGGTTGCAGATAGCGGCGCCGTTGGCGGTGTAGCGCACTTCAGGGTCGCGCCCGAGGTTGCCGATGAGGGTGACTTTATTGACCGATGCCATGGCGCGACTCTTGTTGAATTGACAGGTGCCGAATTATGGCGTGGCCCACCGCCACCCCGGCCCGGCCCGGCCCGGCCCGGAGGATAGGCGCGGCGTTACGATGCCAGCCCGCATGTCCGACACCTCTCTCGCCCTGTTGACCACCGACCCGCTCGCCATCTTGCAGCAGGTGTTCGGCTACCCCGCGTTCCGCGGCGACCAGGCGGCCATCGTCGACCATGTCGTGCGCAGCGGCGATGCGCTGGTGCTGATGCCCACCGGCGGTGGCAAAAGCCTGTGCTATCAGATTCCCGCCATTGCGCGCCACCGTGGCGGCCAGGGCGTTGCGGTGGTGGTCAGCCCGTTGATCGCGCTGATGCACGACCAGGTCGGCGCGCTCGAAGAAGCTGGCGTGCATGCGGCCTTCCTCAACTCCTCGTTGTCAGCTGAAGACGCCCAGCGCATCGAGCGCGAGATGATGGGCGGGCGGCTGGTGATGCTGTATGCCGCGCCCGAGCGCCTGACCACGCCGCGCATGCTGGCGCAGCTGGATTCGCTGCACGAGCGCGGGCTGCTCAGCCTGTTCGCCATCGACGAGGCGCATTGCGTCAGCCAGTGGGGCCACGATTTCCGTGAAGACTATCTGGCGCTCAACGTGCTGCACGAGCGCTATGCCGATGTGCCGCGCATCGCGCTGACCGCCACCGCCGACGACTTGACGCGGGCCGACATCATCGCCCGCCTGCAGCTCGAAGACGCGCGCCTGTTCGTCAGCAGCTTCGACCGGCCGAACATCCGCTATGCCATCGTCGAGAAAGACAACGCCCGTGCCCAGCTGCTGCGCTTTGTGCAAGACGAACACGCGGGCGACGCCGGCATCGTCTACTGCCAGTCACGCAAGAAGGTGGATGAAACCGCGAGCTGGCTGAGCGGCGAAGGCGTGGCCGCGCTGCCCTACCACGCGGGGCTGGACGCCGCCGTGCGCCGCCGCCACCAAGACCGTTTTTTGCGTGAAGACGGGCTGGTGATGGTCGCCACCGTCGCCTTCGGCATGGGCATCGACAAGCCCGACGTGCGCTTCGTCGCCCACCTCGACCTGCCCAAGAACATTGAGGGCTACTACCAGGAAACCGGCCGCGCCGGCCGTGATGGCCTGCCCGCGAATGCCTGGATGACCTATGGCCTGGCCGACGTCGTCAACCAGCGCCGCATGATCGACGACAGCCCGGCGGGCGAGGAATTCAAGCGCGGCCAGGTTGGCAAGTTGGAAGCGCTGCTGGCGCTGGCCGAGGCGCACGACTGCCGCCGCGTGCGCCTGCTCGCCTATTTCGGCGAGGCCAGCACCGCCTGCGGCAATTGTGACAATTGCCTGCGCCCGCCTGCCACCTGGAACGCCACCGAGGCGGCGCGCATGGCGCTCAGCTGCATCTACCGTTTCCACCAGGCCGCGGCAGCCAATAACCGCGGCGCGCGCAGCTTCGGCGCCGGCCATCTGATCGACGTGCTACGCGGCAAAACCACCGACAAGACCGCACAGCATGGCCACCAGCAGCTCAGCACCTTCGGCATTGGCGCCGCCTACAGCGAAGCGCAGTGGCGCGCCGTGCTGCGCCAGCTGATTGCACTGGGCCACCTGCGCACCGAAGGTGACTACAACACGCTGGAGCTGACCGACAGCGCCCGCAATGTGCTGCGCGGCGAAGTGCAACTGCTGCTGCGCGA
This sequence comes from Burkholderiales bacterium, assembly GCA_025354615.1. Taxonomy (GTDB): domain Bacteria; phylum Pseudomonadota; class Gammaproteobacteria; order Burkholderiales; family Burkholderiaceae_C; genus JANXMO01. The sequence continues at coordinate 3,536 of JANXMO010000460.1, forward strand.
AGCCAACGCCAGCGACACCGCCCCCGCAAGCCGCAGCCGCCGCGGCAGCAAATCAAGCAGCAGCCGCGAAACCGCCAAAGACAAACCGCCGCCACAGCCGCTCGACGAAGCCGCCACCGCCCGCTACGCCGACCTCAAAGCCTGGCGCGCCGAAGTGGCACGCGAGCACAACCTGCCCGCCTACGTCGTTTTTCACGACGCGACGCTGGCCGAAATGGCGCGTGCCGCGCCGGCCACGCTGGCGGAATTGGGTGGCATCAGTGGCGTGGGCGGGAAGAAGCTGGAGGCTTATGGCGATGACATCTTGCGGGTGTTGCGCAGCGGTTGACCGTCTGCCAATCGACGGAAGCAACGGAGTGCGAGTGGTTTGACCGCGGAAGTGGTCAGTCCAACTTCAACGTGAAGTCAGGCCTTTGTTGTGCGGCGGCAATCAAGGCTGCTCTCCCGGTGTCACCCATAAAATTGCCGCTTACATCCAGAAAAGCAAGCGTGGTGTTAGCTGCAAGAGAAATGGCACCAATGGATCGAATGTCATTGCCAGAAAGATTCAACGACGTGAGTTTTGTATTGCGTGCAAGCACTTCTGCCACGCGATCGTCCGCATTGCAACGGCTGAGGTTCAGCATTTTCAAATTGGGACAAAGATAAGGTTCGCCGAGATGAAGCGCTCCGACCGGGGTGATATTGGCGTTACCTGTTACTGATAAATTTTGCAGTGAAGGCGGCAGCACAAGCAAATGAGTATCGGTAAAAGCGCTGCTTGAATCGCAAACCAAATCCAACTTTTCAAGTTGCGGGAGTGTCTTGAGAAACATCAGTCCATTTGGCGTAATTTTTTGGGCCTTTATCAAGCAAAGCTCCCGCAGCGAAGGTGGCAGCGCAGCCATGTGTCCATCGGTGAACTGTTCGCCGTGAACGGAAAGATTCAAGATACAGAGTTTTTCCAGACAAGGAAGACGTTTGAGGTGGGCCAGTCCGATACCTGTGACGGTGGTATTTGCCATTGCGGACAATTCACGCAATGAATGCGGCAACCGCGCCAGGCACTCGTCCGTCAACCCCAATCTGCGTGCGCCTTGGATGTCTAATTTTTCTAAGTGCGGGAGTCGCTCAAGGAAAGCCGACGAACCACCAATAAATCCCTGTGTCTTTACCGTCAACTCGCGCAATGACGGCGGCAGGCCGGCCAAGTGTTCATCGGTGAGCCGGTTGCTAGAGTCCATAAAATTGACAGTTAACTTTGTCAACTGAGGAAGTCTGTTGAAGCAATCAGACAGCCCAGCCGGTGTCATTTCCGGTGAAGCATCCAACGCCAATTCATGCAATGAGGAGGGCAACAAAGCCAGGTGCGCATCGGCGAATCCCTCGCCTTTCAATGTCAGCTGGGTAATGCCATTTACCAATCCGAATGTATTGAGAGCCTCTGCCAGCCGATCTGGTGAACGAATGACCAGGTGCTGGGTATTTTCTGTGCCCAGTTGAGCGGCCGCCTTGTTGACGAGGCGGAAGTTGGTCAAGTCACTGTTTGCCACCTTGCTGGCGATCAACGCGTTTACTTCAATTGGAAAAGCAGGCCAGGGCTGTGACGGTAGCAACGCCTCACAAACCGCTTTCAAGGCTTCCCGTCCCAGTGCGACGCTGCCGGCGCTTTTGGCTATCTTGGTGGCCAGAAGATTTTGCGCAGCGGCTTGACGAGGCCGTTGCGCACCAGCGCTTGCATTCAACGGCGGCAGG
>JANXMO010000489.1 GCA_025354615.1 Burkholderiales bacterium
CTCGAAATTCTCGTTCACCTTGTGCGCGCCGACGCTTTGGTCACGAACGAAACTCGCTTCATGGCCCGCGCGTTCGATGAAATTTGGAAGCCCAAAGGCAAGAGGCGCTTTACGAGCACAGAGTTCGCCGCGTTTCTTACGCGGCTGTGAAACAAGAGCGGTGGTTGCCAGCTTCCGATTCGACGGTCATCAGTTTTCGATTTTAAAAATGTGTTCGGCATGAGTGAAGCAGAAGTTTGCTGAGTGCCAGATGAAAAAGTTTCGGCATACCTGCGACATGTATCCTCAGTATCTTTAATCAAAAGGATTGAGATGGCACTGGCAAAAAAGAAGCGTGTAGGTAAGAGAACCATTTCCGCGAAACAGGTTAGAAAGACGGCAAGCGGCAGAAAGCGCCGCAAGTCTGATGGCACTCAGCCACCGAAGGCGGTGACGCCTATTTCTCCGCCAGCAACGTCCTGACTAGTCGTAAAGCAAATCGCTGCAAGCCGCTTCGACTTCTCGCTCTTGTAATGTCTTGAGACAACAAAAAACCCGCAGCGCCATGGAGCGTGCGGGTTTTGAAGCGATATCAGGCGGTGTGAAACGACAACTTGGTGCCCGGGACGGGGGTCGAACCCGTACGCCCCTTTTCAGGAAGCGGCGGATTTTAAGTCCGCTGTGTATACCAGTTTCACCACCCGGGCATGGGTGCATTATCGGCTCAGACAAGACTGTCTTGTCCCATGTCTTCGCCCAAAAAGCCGCCGCTTTGATGGGCCCACAGCCGCGCATACAAACCACCGCGCGCGAGCAGGCTGCGGTGGTCGCCTTCTTCGACGATGCGGCCTTTGTCCAGCACGACCAGCCGGTCCATCGCGGCGATGGTCGACAAGCGGTGCGCAATCGCCACCACCGTCTTGCCTTCCATCAGCCGGTACAGGCTGGCCTGTATCGCTACTTCCACTTCGCTGTCGAGCGCGCTGGTGGCTTCGTCGAGCAGCAAAATGGGCGCGTCTTTGAGCATCACGCGGGCGATGGCAATTCGCTGGCGCTGGCCGCCGCTCAGCTTGACGCCGCGTTCGCCGACATGCGCGTCGTAACCGCTGCGGCCGTGCGGGTCACTCAGCGCGCCGATGAAGTCGTGTGCTTCGGCGCGCCGGGCGGCGGCGACCATGTCGTCATCACTGGCGCCGGGGCGGCCGTAAAGCAGGTTGTCGCGCACCGAGCGGTGCAGCAGCGAGGTGTCCTGCGTCACCATGCCGACCTGGGCGCGCAGGCTGTCCTGCGTCACGCCAGCGATGTCCTGGCCGTCGATCAGGATGCGGCCGCCAGCTACGTCGTGAAAGCGCAGCAGCAGGTTGACCAAGGTGCTTTTGCCGGCGCCAGAGCGGCCGATCAGGCCAATTTTTTCGCCGGCTTTGATGTGCAGTGACAAGCCGTCGATGACTTTGTTGGCGCCGCCATAGGCAAAGTCGACATCCTCGAAACGCACGTCGCCGCGGCTGACGACGAGCGGCGTGGCGCCGGGCGCATCCACCACCGCCTGCTGGCGCGACAAGGTGTTGATGCCGTCCTGCACGGTGCCGATGTGTTCGAACAGGCTGGACATTTCCCACATCACCCAATGCGAAATGGCGTTCAGGCGCAGCGACATGGCCGTGGCCGCTGCCACCGCGCCCACGCCCACTTGGCCGTGCATCCACAAATAAAGCGCTACGCCGCCGGTCGCGGCGATCAACAACACGCTCAGCAAATGGTTGGTGATTTCGAAGCCGCTGACGAGCCGCATTTGCGCATGCACGGTCGTCAAAAATTCCTGCATGGCCGAGCGCGCGTGCCCGGCCTCGCGCCCGGCGTGGGAAAACAGCTTGACGGTGGCGATGTTGGTGTAGGCGTCGGTGATCCGGCCGGTCATCAACGACCGTGCACTGGCCTGCTGTTTGGCCGTGCGCGACAGGCGCGGCACGAAGTGGCGCATGGCGCTGGCGTACAGCACCGCCCAGCCCAGAAAAGGCCACAGCAGCGCCGTATCGAAGTGCCCCACCAGCGCCACCATGGTGGCAAAGTAAATCACGACGAATACCAGGATGTCGGCCACGATCATCCACACATCGCGCACCGCCAGCGCGGTTTGCATGACCTTGGCCGCCACCCGCCCGGCAAATTCGTCCTGAAAAAAGTGCAGGCTTTGCGCCAGCATCAGGCGGTGGAAATTCCAGCGCAGCCGCATCGGGAAGTTGCCCGCCAGCGCCTGGTGTTTGAAGGCCGTTTGCAGCGCCACCAGCAGCGTGCTGCCCAGCAGCACGGCCGCCAGGCCCAGCAGGCTGGCGCGCTCTTTGGCCCACAGCTGTGAGGGCGGCACGGCGGCCAGCCAGTCGACGATGCGGCCCAGCACGGCAAACAGCGCTGCTTCAAACACACCGATCAAGGCGGTGAAGGCCGTCATGGCCGCGATGTGCCGGCGCGCGCCTTGCGCGCAAGCCCACATGAAGGCAGAAAATTTCGCCGGCGGCGGCGGTGGTACGGCGGCCGGATAAGGCGCAATCCGTCGTTCAAACCAGGCAAACACGTGGGGCTTTCCAGCGGCGCAAGCGCCTCTTCATGGGTGCGCGCAGGCGGCGCGGGGAGCGCGAGCGTAGCTGATTTCAGCCTGCCGACGGCTGACAAGTGCCGTGAAAGTTGGCTGCAGGCAGGTCGCTGTTGCTCGATAGTTACTCGACTATTTGAGCGTCGCCGTCACAGCCCGCCCCTGCTGCAATCAGCCGCTTTGACCATCTTGCAATGAGAGCGGTTACCCATTGCCACCGAATCCCCAACACCCGTTCTGGCGCATGCGCCATGCCGCAGTGGTAGCGCGCCAAGCACTCATCCCACACCAGAGCCCGGCACGCGCCGTGGCGGCGGCCCGACACCAGCATGCCCAGCGGGCAAGGTTCGGCAGCGCAGCACATCCCGCAGCCATTGCAAGCCACACCCCAAGCCGGTTTAACCGGCGCATCGGCATGAATAAAGATAATTTGATGAGACATTGCGTCGCACGTTGGATGGCGTTGCACTGAAAACAAAAGCGGTAATACAGAGCATGAACCCCTTAGCCACAAATTGTTTCGGGAACAAGAGCTGCAAAAACCTGGGTGTTACAGTCGCTGTACTGACTTGAACCGTCCTTCCCGTCCCCCAACGTTGGTCTATGTACAGCTTGGGCGGGTCGCTAGTCCGCCCCCGGTGAAGCCGGAACGCGGAAGGTTTTTTAACCCACTGTCGCGCCGGAAACCGGTGTATGAGGTGAGCGAAATGATCCAGGAATACAGGTCCGGCTCGTACCTATTTGGTGGCAATGCGCCGTATGTCGAAGACCTCTACGAGGCTTATCTCGACAACCCAGGTTCTGTGCCCGACACCTGGCGAAGCTATTTCGATGCGCTGCAGCACGTGCCGGCCGTTGACGGCTCGAACAATCGCGACGTCGCGCATGCGCCTGTGGTCGAATCCTTTGCCCAACGTGCCCGTGCCAATGCGTTTGGCAACAAGGCGAGCAGTGCCGATCTGGCCGTGGCGCGCAAGCAGGTGCATGTGCAGTCGTTGATTGCCGCTTACCGCTTTCTTGGCTCGCGCTGGGCCGATCTGGACCCATTGAAGCGCCAGGAACGCCCGAAGCTGCCCGAGCTCGAACCAGGGTTCTACGACCTGAGCGAGGCGGACATGGACATCTCGTTCAGCGCCACCAACACTTATTTCACGACCGCCGAAAACATGACATTGCGGCAGATCGTGCAGGCGCTGCGCGAAACGTATTGCGGCTCGATCGGCGCCGAGTACATGCACATCACCGACCCGGCGGAAAAGCGCTGGTGGCAGCAGCGGCTGGAGTCCATTCGTTCGCGGCCGAATTTCACGGCCGAGGAGAAAAATCATATCCTGCACCGGCTGACCGCGGCGGAAGGGTTGGAGCGCTACCTCCATACCAAGTACGTCGGTCAAAAGCGGTTTTCGCTTGAAGGCGGTGAAAGTTTTATTGCCGCAATGGACGAACTGGTGCAGCGCGGCGGCGTGGCCGGTGTGCAGGAGATCGTCATTGGCATGGCGCACCGCGGCCGCCTGAACGTGCTGGTCAACACGCTGGGCAAGGCGCCTGCCGAGCTGTTCAGCGAGTTCGACCATACGGCGCCTGAAAACCTGCCATCGGGCGACGTCAAATACCACCAGGGTTTTTCAAGCGACGTGACGACGCCTGGCGGCCCGGTGCACTTGAGTCTGGCTTTCAATCCGTCGCACCTCGAAATCGTCAACCCGGTGGTTGAAGGCTCGGTCAAGGCGCGGCTGGACCGTCGTGGCGACATCCAGGGCGGCTCGGTGCTGCCTATCATCGTCCATGGTGACGCCGCCTTTGCCGGCCAGGGCGTGGTGATGGAAACGTTGGCGCTGGCGCAAACGCGGGGTTATTTCACGGGCGGCACGGTGCACGTGGTGATCAACAACCAGATCGGTTTCACGACCAGCGACCCGCGCGACACCCGCTCGACGCTGTACTGCTCGGACGTCGTGAAGATGATTGAAGCACCGGTGTTGCACGTCAACGGCGACGACCCGGAAGCGGTGGTGCTGTGCAGCCAGATCGCGCTCGACTACCGCCAGCAGTTCAATAAAGACGTGGTGGTCGACATCGTCTGCTTCCGCAAGCTGGGCCACAACGAGCAGGACACGCCGTCACTCACCCAGCCGCTGATGTACAAAAAAATCGCCCAGCATCCCGGCACGCGCAAGCTCTATGCCGACAAGCTGGTGACGCAAGGCGTGCTGCCAGCCGACGGGCCAGATGGCATGGTCAAGGCCTTCCGCGCCGCCATGGATGCCGGCAAGACCACCGATGACCCGGTGTTGACCAATTACAAAAGCAAATACGCCGTTGACTGGTCGCCCTTCCTCGGCAAGAAATGGACCGATGCGGCCGACACGGCTTTGCCGCTGGCCGAGCTCAAGCGCCTGGCCGAGCGCGTGACCACGATCCCGAAAGACTTCAAGGTTCACCCGCTGGTTGAAAAAGTGCTGACCGACCGTGCAGCCATGGGCCGCGGCGAAATCAACGTCGACTGGGGCATGGGCGAGCACCTGGCGTATGCCTCGCTGGTGGCCAGCGGCTATGCGGTGCGGCTGTCGGGTGAAGACTGCGGCCGCGGCACCTTCACCCACCGCCATTCGGTGCTGCACGATCAGAACCGCGAGAAGTGGGACACCGGCACTTACACGCCGCTGCAGCATGTGGCAGACGGCCAGGCGCCGTATGTGGTGATCGACTCGCTGCTGTCGGAAGAAGCGGTGCTCGGGTTCGAATACGGTTATGCCTCATCGGAGCCCAACACGCTGGTGATCTGGGAAGCGCAGTTCGGCGATTTTGCCAACGGCGCGCAGGTGGTGATCGACCAGTTCATCGCCTCGGGCGAAGTCAAATGGGGCCGCGCCAACGGCATCACGCTGATGCTGCCGCATGGCTATGAGGGCCAAGGGCCGGAGCACAGCTCGGCGCGCCTGGAGCGCTTCATGCAGCTGGCGGCCGACAACAACATGCAGATCGTGCAGCCGACATCGGCCAGCCAGATCTTCCATCTGCTGCGCCGGCAAATGGTGCGCATGTTCCGCAAGCCGCTGATCATCATGACGCCGAAGTCGCTGCTGCGTGCCAAGGATGCCGGCTCGCCGTTGACGGAGTTCTCGAAAGGCGAATTCCGTACCGTTATCGGCCCCAACCATCCGGACATCGACCCGGCCAAGGTCAAGCGCGTGATTGCCTGCTCGGGCAAGGTCGCCTATGACCTGATCAAGCGGCGTGACGAGAAAAAAGCCCTGGACGTGGTGGTGCTGCGCGTCGAGCAGCTCTATCCGTTCCCGCACAAGGCGTTTGCGGCGGAGCTGAAAAAATTCCCCAATGCGACCGAGCTGGTCTGGTGCCAGGACGAGCCGCAAAACCAGGGCGCCTGGTTTTTCGTGCAACACCTGATTCACGAGAACATGGTCGAAGGGCAGCGGCTGGGTTACGCCGGGCGGCCCGCCTCTGCGTCACCAGCAGTTGGCTATTCGCACTTGCATCAGGAACAGCAAAAGGCTTTGCTCGACCATGCGTTTGGCAAACTCAAGGGTTTTGTCCTCGCCAAATGAACAGTTGAATAACTTCGCGCGCAAGGCTGTTGCCTTGCGTGCCGGCAGCGCTCTACGCGTATGCCTTCCTTGGTTTAAAAGTTGAAGAAAGAAGCGTCTCATGGCCATCGTTGATGTGAAGGTCCCGCAGTTGTCTGAATCGGTGGCCGAAGCCACCTTGCTGCAGTGGAAGAAAAAGCCGGGTGAAGCCGTCGCCCAGGACGAAATTCTGGTCGAGATCGAGACCGACAAAGTGGTGCTGGAAGTGCCCGCGCCCGCAGCAGGCGTGATGGCGCAGCTGGTCAAGAACGACGGTGACAGCTGTGTTGGTGAAGAAGTGATTGCCCGCATCGACACCGAAGGCACGGCGGCCGTCAGCCCGCTCGAAGTCAAGGCCGTGGTCGCCTCTGAGCCTGCGGCGCCTGCTGCGGCCCCGGCAGTGGCAACCGGTGGAACCAAGTCCGACATCGCCATGCCTGCCGCCTCGAAGTTGATGGCAGACAACGCGTTGCCTGCTGGCTCGGTGGCCGGCAGTGGCCGTGACGGCCGCGTCACCAAGGGAGATGTGCTGAATGCCCTGCAGACTGGCGCCAAGCCGGCCGCCCCCGCCGCCCCCGCTTCTACTCCAA
>JANXMO010000543.1 GCA_025354615.1 Burkholderiales bacterium
TGGTGCGCGTGGTGGACGGCGAATTGAAGCGCGGCGAACGCTTCAAGATGATGGCCACGAATGCCGCCTACGCGGCTGAAAGCCTGGGTGTGTTCACGCCCAAATCGGTTGCGCGCGACGCGTTGCGCGCCGGCGAGGTGGGTTTCATCATCGCGGGCATCAAGGAGCTGCAAGCGGCCAAGGTCGGTGACACGATCACCATCGAAAAAAAGCTGCCGAACAACTTCGGGCCGACCGATTTGCCGCTGCCGGGTTTCAAGGAAATCCAGCCCCAGGTTTTTGCCGGGCTGTACCCCACCGAAGCCAGCGAATATGACCAGCTGCGCGACGCGCTCGAAAAACTCAAGCTGAACGATTCGTCGCTGCGCTATGAACCCGAGGTCAGCCAGGCGCTGGGCTTTGGCTTTCGCTGCGGCTTTCTGGGCCTGCTGCACATGGAGATCGTGCAGGAGCGGCTCGAGCGCGAGTTCGATCAGGACCTCATCACCACCGCACCCAGCGTGGTCTACCAGGTCGAGTTGAACAACAAGGAGGTGGTGCAGGTCGAAAACCCGTCGAAGATGCCCGACCTGGGTCGCATTGCCGAAATCCGCGAGCCCATCGTCACCGTGCACCTGTACATGCCGCAAGACCATGTCGGCGCGGTCATGACGCTGGCCAACCAAAAGCGCGGCAACCAGCTCAACATGGCCTATCACGGCCGCCAGGTCATGTTGACTTATGAGATGCCGCTGGCCGAAATCGTGCTCGACTTTTTCGACAAGCTCAAAAGCGTGTCGCGCGGCTATGCGTCGATGGACTACGAATTCAAGGAATACCGGGGCGCCGACGTCGTCAAGGTCGACATCCTGCTCAACGGCGACAGGGTCGACGCGCTGTCAATCATCGTCCATCGTAGCCAGAGTCAATACCGCAGCCGTGCCGTGGTGGCCAAGATGCGTGAGTTGATTTCCCGCCAGCAGTACGACGTGGCGATACAGGCGGCCATCGGCGCTATCATCATTGCCCGTGAGACACTCAAAGCCCTGCGCAAAATCGTGATCGCAAAGTGTGATGGCGGCGATATTTCCCGCAAACGCAAATTGCTCGAAAAACAAAAGGCCGGCAAGAAGCGCATGAAGCAGATCGGCTCTGTGGAAGTGCCGCAGGAAGCCTTTCTGGCCATACTCCAAGTGGATGATTGATGAGTTCGTTGACCGGTGTGCTGTATGCCTGCCTCGCCCTGTACCTTGGCGGCTGGTATATGGGGAAGTGGAGCGGCAATTTCTCGCTGCTGCTG
>JANXMO010000661.1 GCA_025354615.1 Burkholderiales bacterium
CGGAACGCTTTTTCTTGATGAAATTACTGAAATGCCGTTGGAGCTGCAAGTCAAATTGCTGCGGGTGCTAGAAACCGGGCGCTTCATGCGTGTCGGCTCGACGCAAAGCCAAGAGGCGGACGTGCGAATCGTCGCTGCAACCAATCGCTTGCCCCACCAAGCCGTGGCGATGGGAAAACTGCGGGAAGACTTGTTGTACCGGCTCAATGTCTTTCCACTGGCACTACCGCCGCTTCGCGACCGGCTGAGTGACGTGGCATTGTTGGCGGGACATTTTTTGACCGCCATCTGTGAACAAGAAGGCCATGTGCGCCGCTTTACGCCGGCCGCCTTGGCGCAGCTGTCGACCTACAGCTGGCCAGGCAATGTGCGTGAGCTGCGCAATGCAGTGCAGCGCGCCTACGTGATGGCGGCAGACGAGTGGATCGACGAGCGCTGGCTTCCTCAGGGCGATGAAGCGCTTGCGGCACGCGAACCGGCGCTGTCGTCTGCACCTGTGCAGGTGGCGCTGTCGCCAGCTTCTACAGGTTCACCACCATCGATCGTGATGCCCAACGACGATGAACGCATCACATTGCCCATCGGCACTTCCATGGCTCAAGCCGAACGTGCGTTGATGCTGGCGACGCTGCGCCACTACAACCACCACAAAGAGCGCACAGCCGCCGTGCTGGGCATCAGCCTGAAGACGCTTTACAACCGGCTCAAGGAATATGCTTTGCAAGACGAAGTCGGCGAAGAGGCGCTGGCACAGCCGCCACAGCAGGGTTTGTAAGGCAGAGTGCAACGCTGATTTCGTTTTTGCAGGGCTCAAGTTCGGCAAGAAAGCAATGTGGGCATACTGAATGCCTTCACATGCTTAACTGTTTTTTGCCTGTGCGGCCGTTGACTACTATGAATCTATCCTTTGCCACTTCTCCTGCCTCATCTATCGACTCACCTCAAACAGCAAACGATGTTGGTCTGTTTTCACAGACTGGCCTGGAAAAGCCACCCGTTGCATCGGGTCAAAGTGCAGCTGACGTGGCACGGGACGAAGCGAGTGTTCGCACCCCAGCGGATGTGATCGGCTCGCAGCCGATTACACCCCGCGCCTACAGCTGCCGCTGTGGGCGACCGATCTTTTTTCGCAACAGCCAGTGTGTTGCCTGTAATACGCCGCTGGGGTATGAGCCTGACCAACGTCAGTTAATGCCTTTGGAGCCTGCGCATAGCAGCGTGCCGCCGTTGAACAGTCAGCAAGTGCTGCAACCCGAGAGCGCGACTGTCCAGGAAACTGAGACGGTGGATGTGTCGTCAGCTGCGTTATGGCGCCACGTGGGTGCACCTGAATCCTCGCCGCGTTACAGGCGTTGCGCAAACCTGACAACGGCAGCTGCCTGCAATTGGCTGGTCAATGAGTACGACAATGCCGGCGGGTCGCCGCCGCTGTGCCGGTGTTGCCGGTTGACCCGGACCTTGCCCGATCTTTCGCTGCCAAACGCTGAGCTCTGGTGGCTTCGCATCGAAATGGCGAAACGCCGCTTGGTGTCGTCGTTGATCGGCTTGGGATTGCCGGTTTTATCGAAGCAGTCAGAGGATGCGGAACGCGGGTTGGTCTTTGATCTTTTGCGCTCCCCGCCTGAAGGGCCGCATGTGATTACGGGGCACGCCGACGGTGTGATCACCTTGGACGTGGAAGAGGCCGATGATGCATGGCGTGAAAAGCGCCGTGCGTCATTGAATGAACCTTACCGAACCTTGCTGGGTCATTTTCGTCATGAATGCGGTCACTACTATTGGCAACGTCTGGTTGAAAACAGCCAGTGGCACGCGACGTATCGCGAAATATTTGGTGATGAGCGGGAAGATTACGCCGCATCCCTCAAGCGCCATTACGACAACGGCCCGCCTGCTGATTGGGGACAGCGGTTTGTCAGCTCTTATGCCAGCAGCCATTCCTGGGAAGATTGGGCAGAAACGTGGGCGCATTACCTGCATCTCGTGGACACGCTCGACACGGCTAGAAGTTTCGGGCTTGATGGAGAAAGAGTAGAACTCCATTACGAGCGGTTTACGCCGGATGTATTGGGCGAGCATGATGATGAACGAGCAGACCAATTTCTCGATGTCATCAATGGTTGGATGGAACTGACCGGCGTTCTCAATGAACTTTCACGCAGCATGGGCGTGCCGGATTTTTATCCCTTTGTGTTGTCGGCGCCCGTTGTGAAGAAGTTGCATTTGGTACATCGGGTGATTGCCGGGGCTGCGTCTACCTCTCAAGCGGTGCTTGCATTGGCCGAAGCGGCTTGACAGACCAAGTAGTGGGTGGGCCGTTGATGCCTCGCGCAGAAGCAGGGCGAATCAGGTACGTGTTCAAGTCGTCTTGATAACGTTGGAAATGGATTGAACAGCCCCATGCAGTGCCGCCAGCAGTTCACTGGCTGCGCAGGGTTTGCGCAACACCACGAAATCATTTGCAGCAGTAGCGGCGCTGCTGTAGCCCGTGATCAACAAAACCGGTAACTCGGGTCTTTGCAAACGCAGCTTGCGGCCCAGTGCCAACCCGTCCATTTCACCGGGCATGACGACGTCAGAAAGCACAACGTCAACTGCCGCCTCGTTAACATCTAAAACACGCAATGCTGCGGCAGCATCGTTGGCACGTAACACGTGAGCACCATGCGACTGAAGCAAGGTGGCGGTGACATCACCAAGCGCTTCATTGTCATCGACCAACAGCACACGTATACCGTCTATAACAGGGTCGTCGATAGGGCTGGCTGTGGCGGGCGTCACCACCTCATCCTTGTGTAGGGATGCCGCTGGCAGTAACAAGGAGACGGTCGTCCCGACACCCAGTGTGCTGGCCAGCCGCGCCTTGCCACCAGCCTGCGTACAAAACCCATGGACCTGGCTGAGACCCAATCCCGTTCCTTGACCCAAAGGCTTGGTGGTGAAGAACGGTTCAAATACCCGTTCAACTGTGGCAGCGTCCATGCCACAACCGTCATCGGCAACGGTGATCACAACATAAGACGGCTGCAAAGCCGGGATTGTCGACTCTTCCAGATCTTCAGGGGTTGCATTGCGCGCACGCAGTCGTAACTCACCTCCACACGGCATTGCATCACGGGCATTCAATCCGACGTTGACGAGTGTCAACTCCAACTCTCCAGGATCAACGAATACAGGTGACGTATTTGTCGCCACGGCGACCGAAATTTCAACACGCCGCCCGAGTACGCTATTGAGCAGTTCTTGCAGCTCTGGCAAATAGAGCCCCAATTCAACGACTTTGGGTTGTAGGGGCCGGCAACCTGCAAACCGCATCAAGTGTTGAATTAAACGGCTACCTGAATCGACTGCGCGCAAGGTCGCTGCAACAGCCATTTGCGTTTGACGAGACACTTCATTGCGTTGAATCAAATGCGCACTGTTGCTGATGACTCCCAGCAAGTTATTGAAGTCGTGCGCCATGCCGCCAGTCAGCCGCCCCAGCGCTTCCACCCGCTGATTTTGCGCCACGCGTTGTTCGGCCTGGCGAGTCTGCTCGACAGCCTCTGCAACCTGACGGCGTAAATCGACACGTGCTTTTTCAATAACCCGCCCTGCATCAGCCAATGCCTGTGCTACTTCATCGTATTCCACAATACC
>JANXMO010000662.1 GCA_025354615.1 Burkholderiales bacterium
TGCTGCATGCGCAGATCGCGACCCTGTGGCAAACCCGGATGCTGCGCTATTCCAAGCTGACGGTGGCCGATGAAATCGAAAATGCGCTGAGCTACTACCAGGCCACATTCCTGCGGCAAATTCCGAAGCTCTACCAAGACATCGAACAGGCATTGCCCGGCCAGCCGGTCGCCAACTTCCTGCGCATGGGCAACTGGATCGGCGGCGATCGCGACGGCAACCCCAACGTCACCGCAGAGACCTTGCGCGCGGCCTTGGCGCGGCAAAGCGAAACGGCGCTGCGGTTTTATCTGACCGAGGTGCACCAGCTGGGCGCCGAGCTGTCCATTTCAGCAACGCTGGCGCCGGTGACGGCGGAGATGCGCGCGCTGGCGCAGGCCTCGCCCGACCACAGCGCGCACCGCGAAGACGAGCTGTACCGCCGCGCGCTGATCGGCATGTACGCCCGCCTGGCCGCCACGCTGCACGCGCTGACCGGCGCCGAAGCGCTGCGCCACGCGGTGCCGCCGCAAAACGCCTACTTGGACGCCAGCGAATTCATCGCCGACCTGCGCACCATCGAAGCCTCGCTGGCCGCGCACCACGCCCAGGCGCTGGCAGCGCCGCGGCTGCAGCCGCTGCTGCGCGCGGCACAGGTGTTCGGCTTCCACCTGGCCACCGTCGACCTGCGGCAAAGCTCTGATGTACACGAGGCCGTGCTGGCCGAACTGCTGCGCCACGCCCGGCTGGAGGCCGACTACAGCGCGCTGCCCGAAGCCGCGCGCCGCACGCTGCTGCTGCAGCTGCTCAACGACGCGCGCCCGCTGCGCGTGCAGGCCGCGCCCTACAGCGACCACGTGCGCAGCGAGCTGGCCATCTTCGAGGCGGCACACGAAATGCGCGCACGGTACGGCGCCGAGGCGCTTCGCCACTGCATCATTTCGCACACCGAAGACGTCAGCGACCTGCTCGAAGTGCTGTTGCTGCTGAAGGAAACCGGGCTGCTGCGCGGCACGCTGGACGACGCGGCGGTATGCGATCTGATCGTTTCGCCGCTGTTCGAAACGATTGCCGACTTGCGCCACGCCGCGCCCATCATGCGGGCTTTCTACGCGTTGCCCGGCATTGCCGCCATGGTGGTGCGTTCCAAACACGGTGCGCAGGCTGAGCAGGACGTGATGCTGGGCTACAGCGACAGCAACAAGGACGGTGGCGCCTTCACCAGCAGCTGGGAGCTTTACCGGGCCGAATTGGCATTGGTCGAATTGTTCAGCGAACTGGGGCGCGCGCACGGCATCGTGCTGCGGCTGTTCCATGGCCGCGGCGGCACCGTTGGGCGCGGCGGCGGCCCGAGCTACCAGGCCATCCTGGCGCAGCCGCCCGGCACGGTGAATGCGCAGATCCGCCTGACCGAGCAGGGCGAGGTGATTGCCTCCAAATACGCCCACCCCGAGATCGGCCGACGCAACCTGGAAACGCTGGTTGCTGCCACGCTGGAAGCCACCTTGCTGCACCGCGCAGGTGGCCAACCCGCCGGAGCGCCGAAGGCCTTTCTGGAAGCCGCCGCGGCGCTGAGCGACGCCAGCTTCGCCGCTTACCGCACGCTGGTCTACGACACGCCTGGCTTCACCGACTACTTTTTCAGCGCCACGCCGATCCGCGAAATTGCCGAGCTCAACATCGGTTCGCGCCCGGCGTCACGCAAAGCCACCCGCGCGATCGAAGACCTGCGCGCCATTCCCTGGAGCTTCAGCTGGGGCCAGTGCCGCATTGCGCTGCCCGGCTGGTGCGGCTTCGGCAGCGCGATCGAATCTTTCCTGAGCGACGCCGCCACGCGCACCGCCCGCCTGGCGCTGCTGCAGCGCATGCACCGGCAGTGGCCGTTCTTCCGCACGCTGCTGTCCAACCTCGACATGGTGATGGCCAAGAGCGACCTGGCGATTGCAGCGCGCTATGCCGATCTGGTCGACGACAAAAAGCTGGGCCGGCGGATTTTCAAACTGGTCAGCACCGAATGGCAGCGCACGAACGACGCGCTGAACCAGATCACCGGCGAGGCGCAGCGGCTGGCGTCCAACCCGTCGCTGGCGCGCTCGATCGAGCACCGCTTTCCTTACCTCGACCCGCTCAACCATTTGCAGGTGGAATTGATGCGGCGCTACCGCCAGCATGGAAAAGAAGCTGCTCCACAGCGCGCTGACATCGAACGCATTCAGCGCGGCATTCACATTTCCATCAACGGATTGGCCGCAGGGCTGCGCAACACAGGATGACAATTTGCCAATTCCATCGGGGTTGTTTTCAAAGGATACAGGTTCAAAAGCACCCCTTCAAGGGGGTAAGAGGCCTTTTTTGAATCCAATCCAAAAGCCGATGCGTAGCTGCGCCGGTGCGTTTGACACCGCGCCTTATGCCCTCCTTCACTCTTGTTCAAGAAACACATGAAATCAACATCCCTGTCCATCACCACGGCCGCATTGCTTGCGGGCGTTTTCGCCACGGCGCAAGTTCAAGCCCTGCCTTTGGTCGGCCTGACCGACAGCAACCAGTTGCTGCGTTTTGACAGCAGCACGCCGAACGTTGTCAACGCCGTGACGGTCAGCAACCTTGCCGCTGGCGAAAGCATCATCAGCATCGATCAACGCAATCCCGACAACCAGCTTTACGGCCTGAGCAGCTTGGGAAATTTGTATGCATTGAATGCTGCAACCGGCACGGCAAGCGCTGTGGGCAGCGGCCTCGTGCCGGCGTTTGCCGCGGGTGCAAGCTATGAAATCGACTGGAATCCCAACAACAACAACCTGCGTGTCATCGGCAACGCAGCCACGCCCAACAGCAATCGCGCTTACACCTTTGCCACCGGCATCACAGCGGTGCAAACAGCCCTGAGCCGTGCCGATGGCGGCGGTTCGGTTGACGTGGTGGGTGCGGCGTACAACAACAATGTTCCTTCGACCCCGGCGACCACGCTGTCGCTTTACTACATCGACGCTGCCAGTGACGCTTTGTTCATCAACACCAATGCCTTTGGCGGCGGCGTTCTGACAAAGGTGGGTGATTTGACTTTCGGCGGTGTGTCATTCGGCGTCAACAACACGGTTGGCTTCGACATTGCCGCCGATGGCAGCGCGTTTTTGGCCTCACGTGAGAATCTGTACCAGATTAACTTGGCAACC
>JANXMO010000666.1 GCA_025354615.1 Burkholderiales bacterium
CAAAAACGTGCTGGCAAAATGCTACGGCGGCGACGTGAGCCGCAAGCGCAAACTGCTTGAAAAACAAAAAGCCGGCAAGAAACGCATGAAGCAAATTGGTTCCGTCGAGGTGCCGCAAGAAGCGTTCTTGGCCATCCTGCAAGTTGACGATTAAAGAGTCCTCATGAGTTCATTGACCGGCGTCTTGTACGCCATCCTGGTTGCCTATCTGGGCGGCTGGTACACCGGCTACTGGAGCGGCAATTTCTCGCTGCTGCTGTTCGTGCTGACCCTCGTCACATTCGTCTACTGGACGGCCGAACGCCTGTATTTCGCACCGCGCCGCGCCGCCGCGGCGCAGGCAGTGCAATCAAACGCGGCAGCACGTGCCGCTGCCCTCGAGCAGCGTGGCATTGCTACCGGCAACAGCGCCGCTGGCGTTGCTGAGGCGCGCAACGAGCTGTTGGCGCAGCCTTGGTGGCTGGATTGGACGGCAGGGCTTTTCCCTGTCATTCTCATCGTCTTTTTGTTGCGCTCGTTCCTGTTCGAGCCGTTCAAAATTCCTTCCGGGTCGATGATTCCGACCTTGCTGGTGGGCGATCTGATCCTGGTCAACAAATTCCACTACGGCGTTCGCCTGCCGGTGATCAACAAGAAAATCATTGCCAACCACAATCCCGAGCGCGGCGATGTCATGGTGTTTCGCTACCCGAAAGACACCAGCATCGACTACATCAAGCGTGTCGTCGGCTTGCCGGGCGACGAAATCAGCTATCGCAATCAGCGGTTGTTCGTCAATGGCCTGCCCGCAGCCTTGCAGCCGCTGGCTGACTTCTATGACGAAGACAGTCTGCGCTACGAGCCGCAGTACAGCGAAAAGCTCGGCCCGATCGAGCACCGCATCCTGATGCATCCGCAGCGCCAACTTTACCTGCCGCAGAACGAGACGTTTCCGTTCCGTGACAACTGCAGCTACAGTGGTGACGGTGTGACTTGCAAGGTGCCGGCCGGCCATTACTTCATGATGGGCGACAACCGCGACAACTCGCAGGACTCACGTTTTTGGGGCTTCGTGCCTGACGAAAACATCGTTGGTCGGGCCTTTTTCGTGTGGATGAATTTCGGCAACCTCGGGCGTATCGGCCCTTTTCATTGAGCGCTGCGCTTGCGCAACAACCAACACAGCCCTGCCTCGAAGGAGCATTTGGAATGAGCCTGTCGCATACGTCGCCGCCGCCTTTTGCGCAGCGCGGCATCACTTTGCTGGGCCTGCTGTTCTGGGCCGTGATCGTTGGCTTCGTCGCATTGGTGGGCATGCGCGTGTTCCCCACGTTGAATGAATACGCCACCATCCAGCGCGCAGTCGACAAGATTGCCGCCGAGGGGCATTCAACGGTTCCGGATATCCGCCGTGCCTTCGAAAAGCAAAAAGACATCGAGTACTCGATCCAGTCGATTTCGGGCAAAGACCTGGACATCACCAAGGAAAACGACAAAGTGATGATCCACTTTGCCTACAACCGGGAGCTTGAATTGATGGCACCGGTATTTTTGCTGATCAAATACGAGGGGCATTCCAAATAGCCGCTGCTCTAACGCCGCCATTGGCAGCCTTGCAGCAGCGGCTGGGGCACACTTTTGCGGACAGTGCTTTGCTGCTGCGCGCGCTGACGCACCGCAGTTTCAGCACCGACCACAACGAGCGCCTCGAATTTTTGGGTGACGCGGCTTTGAGCCTGACCATCTCAAGCCTGGTGTTTGCCCGTTTTGCCGGCTGTGACGAAGGCGATTTGACCCGCGTGCGGGCGCACTTGGTGCGCGAGGAAAGCCTGCACCGCGCGGCCTTGCAGCTGGGCTTGTCCGACGTGTTGCGCCTCAGCGAGGGCGAAGCCCGCGGTGGCGGCGCCCAACGCCCGTCGATTCTGGCCAACGCGGTTGAAGCGCTGATTGGCGCGGCCTTCCTGGACGGCGGTTACGCGGCGGCGCAGGCGCTCGTCGAGCGCCTGTTCGGCGCACTGATCGCCACCACGGACATGGCCAGCTGGACCAAGGACGCGAAAACCGAATTGCAGGAGTGGCTGCAGGCGCGCCGCCTGGCTGTGCCGGCTTACCGCATCACCGCCACCCGCGGCCAAGCGCACACGCAGATGTTCGAGGTCGAATGCGCGGTGGCGGTGTTGAACCTGCAACAAACCGGCGAGGGCCGTTCGCGCCGCACGGCCGAACAGGAAGCAGCAGCGCGGATGCTCGATGTGCTGAAGGCTGCTGACACGCCGGGCACGCCCTTGTGTTCATGAAAGCCGTGTGGTGACAACACTTTCAAGCGGTGGCGAAGCCGCCATCGAAGAACCCGCAGCGCAGCGCTGCGGTGTGGTGGCCATCGTCGGCCGGCCGAACGTCGGCAAGTCAACCTTGCTGAATGCGCTGGTGGGCCAGAAGGTCAGTATCACCTCCGACAAGGCACAAACCACACGCCACCGCATCACCGGCATCCGCACCCGTGGCGAGGCGCAGTTTGTTTTCGTTGACACGCCGGGTTTCCAGACCCGTCACAGCGCGCCGTTGAACCGTACGCTCAACCGCACGGTTCAAGGTGTTCTGAGCGACGTGGATGTGGTGCTGTTCGTCGTCGAGGCCGGCCGTTTCGGCTTGGACGACGCCAAGGTGTTGTCGCTGGTGGCCTCACGCAACGCCGACACGCCGCAGGCCAAGCCGGTGTTTTTGATTGCCAACAAGCTCGACGCGGTGCTGCGCCGCGCCGAACTCGCGCCCTGGCTGAAAAACATGCAACAGCGCCATCCTTTCACTGAATTCGTACCGTTGAGCGCGCGGCGCGATGCCGATGTTCAACGCCTTCTGGGCATCGTTCAGCCTTATTTGCCGCAGCAGGCGTGGCTGTACGGCGAAGACGAGCTGACCGACCGCAGCGAGCGCTTCCTCGCCAGCGAAATCATCCGTGAAAAACTGTTCCGCTTGACAGGCGATGAACTGCCCTACACCTCGACGGTGGTAATTGACAAGTTCGAAGAAGAGGGCGACACGCTGCGCCGCATTGCGGCCAGCATCGTCGTCGAGCGCGAGGCGCACAAGGGCATGGTGATCGGCGCTGGCGGCGAGCGGCTCAAGCGCATCGGCAGCGAAGCGCGGCAAGAGCTGGAAAAGCTGATGGGCGCCCGCGTGTTCCTGGAGCTGTGGGTCAAGGTGCGCTCCGGCTGGGCTGACGACGAAGCCCATCTGAAGAGCTACGGTTACGAATAGTGGCGCCTGCCGCCGTGGTGTCGCCCCTGCGCCGGCCGCCGCGCAGCGCTTCGGTGCTGACAGCCTATGTGTTGCACCGCCATGACTGGAGCGAATCCAGCCTCATCCTCGACGTGTTGACCCGTGAACAAGGCCGTCTGGCCGTCGTCGCCAAAGGGGCCAAGCGGCCGTATTCACAGCTGCGTTCCGTGCTCTTGCCTTTTCAGCGCTTGCAAATGGCCCTGGGCCGCGTGCTGCGCGAAGGCGAGGCGCAGGAAGAACCGGCGCGCGAGGTGCAAACCCTGCGCAGCGCCGAGTGGGCGGGCAACGCCGCCATGCTCACCGGCGCGGCTTTGTTCAGCGGGTTCTACCTGAACGAACTGTTGATGCGCCTGCTGGCGCGCAGCGACCCACACGCTTTTTTGTTCGATGCCTATGCCGAGACCTTGCCGGCCTTGGGCGGCCCCACCGGCGCGCCGGATGACAGCCGGGTGCAGGCCGCCCTGCGTGCGTTCGAGCTGGTGCTGTTGCGTGAAATGGGCGTGCTGCCCGAGTTGAGCCGCGTCACGCTGACCTTGCAGCCGGTTGACCTGGAAACCGGCTACCAGCTGCTGCCGGAAGCTGGCGTGGCGCAGGCGCCCGCGGGCAGCGCCGCCTTGAGTGGGCGGCAGTTGGTGCAGTTGCAAGCGGCGCTGCAGCATGGCAGCCTTGAGGCGCTGCAGCAGGCCTGCGCCTTGGCGCTGGGCGGGTTGCGGCCCCTGTTGCGGAGCTTGCTTCACTATCATCTCGGCTCACCCGTGTTGCGCACCCGGCAGGTGATGCTCGATGTGCAATCGCTGTAGCGGTTTTCTTGAAATTCCTTTTGCATGAATCCTTTGCTGACCAGCGGGCTTGACCTGTATGGGCTGCGCGGCCGCATCGCGTTGTCGGTCAACGTCAACAAGATCGCACTATTGCGCAACACGCGTTCGCTCAATGTGCCCAGCGTCACGGCCGCGGCGGCCATCGCGCTGGACGCTGGCGCCCATGGCATCACGGTGCACCCACGGCCCGACCAGCGGCACATCCGTCCGCACGACGTGTTCGAGCTGGCGCGGCAGCTGCAGCGCTGGCCGCGGGCCGAGTACAACATTGAGGGCAATCCGCTGCACAACCTGATGGCACTGCTGCGCGAACTGGCGGCGCAAGGGCTGGCGCCGCAGCAAGCCACTTTCGTGCCGGACAGCGTGGCGCAAGCCACTTCCGACCACGGCTGGCGCCTGCCGCAAGACGCTGCCGCGCTGGCGCCCTGCATCGCCGAAGCGCGTGCCCTGGGCGTGCGGGTCAGTTTGTTCATGGACGCTGATGCCAACGCCATGGCGGCCGCCCGCGAGCTCGGCGCCGACCGCATCGAGCTCTACACCGAGCGCTATGCCCGCGCCTATGGCAGCGCGCAGCAGGCCGACGTGCTGGCCGGCTTTGCGCAGGCCGCGCAGGCCGCCCAGGCGGTGGGCCTGGACGTCAACGCCGGGCATGACCTGAACCGCGACAACCTGCCGGCTTTCATCAGCGCCGTGCCCGGGTTGCGCGAGGTGTCGATCGGCCACGCGCTGGTGGCCGATGCCTTGGTGCTGGGCCTGGCAGAGACGGTGCGCAGCTACCTGGCCTGCATGGGTAACGCCCCGGTTTGAAAGGCCCATGGTCTACGGCATCGGCACCGACGTGTGCGACTTGCGGCGCCTGGCGGCAGCCCTGTCGCGCCGCGGGGAACGGTTTGCCGAACGCCTTCTCGGCCCTGCGGAAATCAGCGTTTTCCGGGCCCGCCGGCAGGCCCACGAAGCACGCGGCGTGGCCTATCTGGGCAGCCGGTTTTCGGCCAAGGAGGCCTTTGCAAAGGCGATTGGCCTGGGCCTGCGCCCGCCGATGCGTTGGCAGGACTGCGAAGTGCTGAACAACGCCACGACCGGCCAGCCGGCCATTCACCTGCACGGCGAGCTCGCGGCCTGGTTTGCCGTCCGCTGCTTGCGGGCGCATGTCAGCCTTAGTGATGAAACCGATTGCGCCGTCAGCTTTGTCGTGGTCGAACGAATCGCTGAAGGCGAATGACCGCCGACTGCTTTTCAATTAACGCGATAGCAAATTTTCTCCATGACGTCTTCTTTCCGCCTTCCTGAACATGCTCCAGTGGTGATTGACATCGCCGGCCCCGCGCTGGAGGCACATGACCGCCGGCGCCTGGCGCACCCACTGGTCGGCGGGGTGATTCTGTTTGCACGCCACTGGCAAAACCGCCTGCATCTCACCCAGCTGTGCGCCGAGATGAAATCGATCCGGCCCGACCTGCTCATCACCGTCGACCACGAAGGCGGCCGCGTGCAGCGCTTTCGCACCGATGGCTTCACGCACCTGCCGCCCATGCGCGCGCTTGGCGAGCGGTGGATGCGCGACCCGCTGGCCGCTTGCGATGCTGCCACCGCCACTGGCTACGTGTTGGCCGCCGAATTGCGCGCCTGCGGCATCGACCTCAGTTTCACCCCGGTGCTCGACCTCGACCACGGTAGCAGCGGTGTCATTGGCGACCGTGCATTTCACCGTGACCCGCGGGTCGTCACGCTGCTGGCCAAAAGCCTGATGCACGGGCTGCTGCAAGCTGGCATGGCACATTGCGGCAAGCATTTCCCTGGCCACGGCCACGTGGCGGCCGACAGCCACACCGAGCTGCCGGTCGACCGCCGCTCGCTCAAAGCGCTGCTGGCCGACGATGCGCAACCGTATGGCGCGTTGAGCACCTGCCTGGCCGGCGTGATGCCCGCGCACGTCATCTACCCAAAGGTCGATGCGCGGCCGGCCGGCTTTTCAGCGCGCTGGTTGAAGGACATCCTGCGCCAGCAGCTCGGGTTTCAAGGCGCCATCTTTAGCGACGACTTGAGCATGGCCGGCGCGCGCCGGATTGCCGGTCAGCCGGTCAGCTTTACCGAAGCCACCGCTTTGGCGCTGGACGCCGGCTGCGACATGGTGTTGCTGTGCAACCAGTCAGCCGACGGTGGCGCCGCCATCGATACGCTGTTGGACGACTTGACGGCCTTGCAAGACCAAGGCCGTTGGCAGGCCGATGCCGACAGCGAGCAGCGCCGCCTCGCCCTGCTGCCCGCAACCCCACCGCTGACGTGGGACGACTTGATGCACGCGCCGCGTTACCAGCAGGCGCTTGAGAAGCTGCCTTGACTTGATCAGCAACAAGCGGGCGCGCCGTCGGCGCAAAACCGCTTTATGGAGCCGGCATCAACGAACCTGAATCGTTTGTCCGTTGAAGAAGCGCAACTCCCTCTCCCGCGGGCGGGAGAGGGCAGGGGTGAGGGACAGTGCATGGCACAGACAGTGAATGCCCTGGTTCCACTGCTGCCCTCACAGCCTCCCTTTCCCGGCGGAAGAGCGAGTCAATGGACCAAAACTTGTACGCTGACATCCATCAACCTGAATCGGCTTGGTTTTCTTTCAGGCCTCGGGTGAGGAGGAAGACGAAGGCGCGCCGACGGCGTTTTCAAACGGCAGCTTGTACTGGCTCAAGTCCTTGCGTGTTTCCACCAGGACCAGCGGGCCAGTATCGACCGATGGCAAGCACTTGGGTTCGCGTGGCACGTGGGCCGCAACAGGTTCGCGCGCCATGGCCTCTTGTACCGCACGGATTTTTTCTCCGTTCGACTGCACCCACTGCAAGCCGGCCGACTCGGCCACGGCGCTCAAACGCTCCGTGGGCAGCACGAAAGGCACCACCGGGGCGGGTGAAGGCGAGGCGTCGACAACTGCCACCAATGGCTCGGTACTCGCCGCCACAGGCGTTTCGGCTGCTACAACGGTTTCGATCGGCTGGGCGATTTCAGCTGCCGGCTGGTGAGGCGCAGGCGCGGCAATCGCTGCCGGCGCCAAGTCGACAGGGCTAGGGCTTTCAGCAGCCGCCAGTGGTGGCGTTGCTTCCGGCTCGGCCATGACGCTGTGCCATGACGACGTTGACGGGTCGCCAACGTCAGCGGGCGCCACAGCAGCGCGCGCAGGCTGGTCAGCGCCGTTCAGCAAGCCGTCCGGTGTACCGGTCGTTTCCTCACGCGGCTCGCGGCGCTGGCGGTCACGGCCTCTACCGCCACGGCGGCGGCTGTCGCGCTCAGCGCTGTCAGGCCCTTCGCCGCCCTCACCTGCGGCAGCGCTGGCTGCTGCCGCGTCGGGCGCGTCGAGCACAGGCGCAGCCACCGGCAGTGCGGCGTCTTGCTGAACAGCATCAAGCGCCATGCCATCGGCTTCAGCGATGGCGGGTGCACGGGTGTCATCCCGGTCGCGCCCACCGCGGCCGCCGCGGCGCCTGCGGCGCGCGCCTTCGCGGGCCTCGCCTGCTTCGGCTGCTTCGGGAGCAAGGCTTTGTGGTTGGGTGTCGACGAAGCCGGGTGGCGGTGGCGCAATGCCACCATCGGCCTCGGCTGGCCGGCGCGGTTCGCGGTCGGGGCGCGGTCCGCGGCGACCGGCTTCGCGGCCTTCGGCCTTGGCGGCTTCGCCACGTGGCTCACCACGCGCTTCGCGGGGCTCCCGGGGGGCGCGCTCGGCGCTGTTGTGGGCCGTCACACTGTCGTCAGCCGTAGCTACGGCTTTCGCTTCGCCTGGGCGCTCGCCCCGGTTGGTGCGCGGCGGGCGCGGTGAACGGTCACCGGCGTTTTCAGCGCGGCTTTCAGGCGAGCCTTCGCCACGTTTGCCGTCACCGCGGCCGCCTCGATTGCCGCGGGTGTTGCGGGAACCCGCGGCGGCTGCTGGCGCGACGGCGACGGGTGCGGCAGCGGGCGTTGCCGCAAGCGGTGCCACGGGCGCGGGTGCATCATCGCCATTGAAGAGTCGTTTGACCCAGCCAAAAAAGCCCCCGCCTGCCGCGAGCGGGCTCCCGGCAGGGGCGGGCAATGAGGGCGCTGCCGGAGTTGCAGGCGCCGGCACGGCCTGTACTGGCGCCGGCACGGGGCGCGGCAGCGGCGCGGGTGCCGGGGTTTCGGGCAAAACGCCTTTGATCAGCGGCTGCTGTTTGGGCGCGGTTTTCTCGCGCCGCGTCACGCCCACTTCTTCCTCCATCGCCTCGATCATCGAGTAGCTGGCCTGCAGGTTCTCCAGCCGTGGGTCGTCGTGGCGCAGGCGTTCGAGCCGGTAGTTCGGCGTGTCGAGGTTCTTGTTCGGCACCAGCAGCACGGTGACGCGCTGCTTGAGTTCTATCTTGGTGATTTCGGTGCGTTTCTCGTTGAGCAGGAAGCTGGTGACTTCGACCGGCACTTGCACATGCACGGCGGCGGTGTGCTCCTTCATCGACTCTTCCTGCACCATGCGCAAAATCTGCAGCGCACTGGACTCAGTGTCGCGAATGTGCCCCGTACCGTTGCAGCGCGGGCAGGTGATGTGACTGCCTTCACTGAGCGCCGGGCGCAGCCGTTGGCGGCTCAGCTCGAGCAGGCCGAATTTGCTGATGGTGCTGACCTGCACCCGCGCGCGGTCGGGCCGCAGTGCGTCGCGCAGCCGGGTTTCAACTTCGCGGCGGTTCTTCGACTCGTCCATGTCGATGAAGTCGACGACGATCAGCCCGCCCAGGTCGCGCAGCCGCATCTGGCGGGCGATTTCATCGGCCGCTTCCAGGTTGGTGCGGGTGGCGGTTTCTTCGATGTCCGAGCCGCGTGTGGAACGCGCCGAGTTGACGTCGACCGACACCAGCGCTTCGGTGTGGTCGATGACGATGGCGCCGCCCGACGGCAGGTTGACGGTGCGCGAGAACGCGGTTTCGATCTGGTGCTCGATCTGGAAGCGGCTGAACAGTCGCGTCGTCCCGATACCGCTTCACCTTGTGGGCCGTCTCGGGCATCACATGGGCCATGAACTGC
>JANXMO010000688.1 GCA_025354615.1 Burkholderiales bacterium
ACGCGCATTGCCTCCGCCAACTTGCCACCTTACGCCGCGCGCAGTGAACGCTATGTTTCGCCCAAAGCAGCGCTGTCGTTCGAGCCAGGGCGCCACTGGCTGTTGAAGGCCTCCCTGGGCCGCGCGGTGCGCATGCCGACCGTGAGTGAGCTGTACGGCGCCACATCGAGCGCCAACGCACAGTTCATCAATGATCCCAATTTACGGCCTGAACGCTCGTGGACGGCTGAATTGAGTGGCGAACAAGAGCTCAGCAACGGTTTGTTCCGGCTGACGGCATTCATGGAAAACACCCGCGATGCGCTGTATTCGCAAACCACCTTCGACCCGGCTGCCAATAAAAACATCTCGCGGGTTCAAAACGTCGGCCGCATCGGCACGCAGGGCGTGGAAGCGGTCTACAACGGCGACGATGTAGGGGGTGTGCGGGAGCTGGCGTTCAACGGCAGCGTGACCTATGCGCAATCATTGATCAAGGACAACGCCGGCTTTGTCACCACACCGGGCGACACGCTGGGCAAGTGGCAGCCCAACATCCCGCGCTGGCGCGCTGCTGCGCTGGCCAGCTACCGGATTGACCCGGCATGGACGGCCAGCCTGGGTGCGCGCTACAGCGGCACGCAGTTCCGCACCTTGAACAATGCCGACATCAACGGGCGCACCTACCAAGGCGTCAGTCCTTATTTGACGGTCGACCTGCGCGTGCACTGGAAAATCGACAAACAGTGGCGCGCGGCTTTCGGCATCGACAACCTGAACAACGCCCGCTTCTGGAATTTTCATCCCTATCCGCAACGCACTTACAGCGCGGAATTGGCCTTCAGCCTGTAAACCTGTTTGTTTCCCTTTTTCCCCGGAGCTTTCGAAATGAATTGCAAACCCCTTTTGATGGCCGCTTGTTGGGCGCTGGCCACGCTGGCCCAGGCGCATGAATACCAGCTCGGCGCCATCACCATTGGCCATCCCTACGCCCGCCCGACCGTCGCCGGCCAAACAGCGGGCGGCGGGTATTTGAAATTGATCAACCAGGGCGCTGACGACCGCTTGCTGGGCGGCCGCACCGCCGTGGCCAGCCGAGTGGAACTCGGCCAGCCGCGCGCTGGACACCCTGGAACAGAGTTTGGGAGGCACGAGATGACCAAGCCCGTCGAGGA
>JANXMO010000023.1 GCA_025354615.1 Burkholderiales bacterium
GCTTACAAAAATGCAGGGAAGGGCGGTGTATAAAAACCGCTCCTTCCTTCATTTTGAAAGCAGTGCTTCATGAGTATTTTCAGCAACATTCTGGCCAAACTGGGTTTTGGTCGTACTGACGCGCCCAGCCCCGGCCCCGCATCCCCCACCGGCGCGGCGCCTACCGCCGCACCAGCCGGCAGCAATACGCCCGCTGCCACTGCACCGGCTGTACAAGCCATCAGTCTGGTCGACGTGGTGACGCAGCTGGAAAGCGCAGCCGCTTCCAACCCCGAAAAGCTGAACTGGAAAACATCCATCGTCGATCTGCTCAAACTGCTCGGTCTGGACAGCAGCTTCAACGCCCGCAAGGAACTCGCCACCGAACTGCATTGCCCCGCCGACAAGATGAGCGACTCCGCCGCAATGAACATCTGGCTGCACCAGACGGTGTTGCAAAAGCTGGCGCAAAACGGCGGCAACATCCCGGCTGATTTGTTGCATTGATTGTTGACAACGAAATCCCCTCGCCCCTTTGGGGAGAGGGTTGGGGTGAGGGGAGTCTGCACAGCGCCAAAGCGGTTGCCCGAGTCTTCAGTTCCGCACTTTTGAGGTGCGACAAGTTTGCAGGCGTCTCAATTGTGGTGTGGGTGTTAGTGCGTATTTGCTGCACTGCGCCGGGACGAAACCCCGGCGTAGTGCAGAAATTCAGGACCAGCACCAACTCAACCGCGGCGTTCTTGCTGTTGTGACGGCGGCCGTTGCGCATTGGAAAAAAGCCGTCCTTTTCGCATTCCTGGACTTCCTTTCGCTATTCAACTGTTGTGCACCGTGGCTTGGATTGAAACTGCCCGTCAGGACAAGCGGTCACACAACGAATGGGAGCGTCACATGGGTGCCATCAGCAAAGTGTTCAAAAACATCACGCACGCCGTTGACAGTGCGGCGCACAAACTCAAGCACGGGTTGTCTGAAATCGGCAAGGGCGTGGGAGACATGCTGGTCGGCGCCGTCACGCTGGACTCGAAAAAATTCACGGCCGGTCTCAGCCGTGAGTTGAATGGCGTGGCGGAAGCCGGACGGGCGGTGGCATCGCTGCAGCCGCTGGAACTGATGGCCACGGCCGTGTTGGGCGATGTGGTCACTCGGACGCTGGACAAGTTTTCGGCCAAAGTGATGGGCACGGTGACTGGCAGCATTGAAATGCTGGGGGAAGGCGCGGCGGAGTTTCGCCACGGCGTGATGCATGGCAATTTTCGCGAAGCGTTGGGCGGTTTGGTCAAGGAGGGCGCAGCTGCCGTGACGCTGGCTGAAACGCTGACGCCAAAGGGCATGGCCACTTTGGCCGCAACCAGTGCGGTGAGCGTCGGCATGGAAGCCACCGGCCTTGACAAAAACCTTGAAAACGTGGTGGGTGAACGGGGCATGAAGGTGCTGGAGGTGGCCGCCAGCGCAACCTTGAGGACGGCTTTGTAAAGCCTGCCACTCCAACCTTTCACCAAACGCAGATCGATCAACGGACGGACGGGTCCAGGACCCGGAAAGGGCACCTCATGGAAACAGCCGAGTTGGAACACGTCGACCTGTCAAACGAGCCGATCGTGCAGAAAGCCCGCGCCATGCGGCTGGCGCTGAACAACTGCGACGCCGATGCCGCGGAAATCACGCTGGCCGAGATGTGCGAAATCAACCCCGACCTGAAAGACGAGCTGCTTTTCCCGGTGATGATCTTCTTGTTCCGCGGCCAGGTGCGCGAAGCCCTGCAATTCATCAACTCTTTCCCTGATGACCGCTCGCCGGAGTTGAAAACGCTGTGCCTGTTTTTGCTGGGTGACCCGACATGGCAGGGCCTGGCGGAAGCGCAGGCGGCCAGCGGCAATCCGGCGATCAGTGCGTCGATGAAGCAGCTATTGGCAAACGCCGCGGTGGCGTAACGTCACGACACCGGAGATGCGTTGCTGAACGAAGTGGCCGCCGTTCACTGAGTGCGAATGGAATTCCAGGTCGGTATTCAATCGGCTGCCGAGGCCGCGCCGAAAATCGTGTGGGTGGCACAGAACCTAGTACGCCAACCCGGAGATTTCGAAACATGAACCCGCGTCTTCGCCCCGATGGCTGCGTTGCAAATCCTCGCGATACCTTCGGGTATCGCTGTGGTTTGCGCCTTGCCCTCGGGCCAAATCCATCGCGTTCATCTTGTTCCGAAATCTCCAGGTTGGCGTACTGGAGCATGTGGAGCGTGAGCCGCTCCAGCGGCCGCCCATGCCGGAATAAAGCGCCTTGGCTGGCGGCGCTGTCTTTGGCTGTACGCGGGCTTTACCGCGCCCCACCGGACGCCGCTGTTTCCGGGACGCTCGACACGTTGCATTGGCTGCGCGCCGCTGCGCAGGCCACCTGCGGCGTTTCCGACAAAAGAATTGTTTCAAGTTGGGTTCGCCACTTGGCAACGTCCGTCAGCAACACACTTTGTTTGACTGCTGCCAATTGAGACGGATGCATGGAGAAACTCCGCAAACCCATGGCCAGCAAAAGCTCTGTAAACGCAGGGTCGCCTGCCAGCTCACCACAAACACTGACACCTTTGTGCATTGCATTGGCTTGTTGAATGGTCTGGCCAATCAATGACAGCACGGCCGGATGCCAGGGGTCATAAAGATGCGCCACCGCTTCATCAGCCCGGTCAATCGCCAACGTGTACTGGATCAGGTCATTGGTGCCAATGGAGACGAAGTCAAAAAATTGAAGCAACTTCGGCAGCAGCAACACGGCCGCAGGCACTTCGATCATGGCGCCGATCTTCACATTGCCAAATGCTTTCTTTGCATCCTGCAATTGCCGCCGGGCGCGCTGCAGGCACTCGATCGTTTGTTGCGCTTCACTCAAGTGCGCAACCATTGGAACCAGCACATTGACTTCTCCATACACACTTGCACGAAGGATGGCCCTCAACTGCTGACGGAACATGGCGGGCTCTGACAGGCTCCAGCGAATGGCGCGCAGCCCCAATGCGGGATTCAAAGAGTGGTCGTGCCTCAATTCATTCGCACTCAATCGATCCAATGGTTTGTCAGCACCGATGTCCACTGTTCTTATGGTGACGGGCAAGCCTTGCATGGCCTGCACGGCTGCTTTGTAAGCCGTGAATTGTTCTTCTTCATCCGGAAGCCCATTCACACGGTGCATGAACAGAAATTCGCTTCTGAAAAGCCCGATTCCCACCGCCCCGGCGGCCAAAGCGCCAAAAGCATCGTCCGGTAGTTCTATGTTGGCCAACAGGACGACTTTTTCTCCGTCAAGCGTGATGGCGGGCGTATGCCGCAGACGCGACAAACGAGCCCACTCCAACTCGCTTTGTTTCTGGCGGAAGCGATACTCTTCGAGAACGATGAGTGACGGGTTGATGATCACCACACCGGCGTCGCCGTCAATGACAACCCAATCATCTTGCCGGATGATCTTGCTGGCTTCACGTGCCCCTACCACGGCTGGGATGTCAAGGCTGCGCGCGACAATGGCGGTGTGAGATGTTTTGCCGCCCACATCAGTGACAAACCCGGTGAAAACACTGCGTTTGAACTGCAGCATGTCCGCAGGTGCAATGTCGTTGGCCACCAATATCAGAGGCTCTTCTCCTTGTGCGTTTGGACTGCCCGTCAAGTCGGTACGCAGTTCAGGCAATGCCAATGGATTGCCTCTTGCCATCGCTCTCAACAACCGCTCGACCACCTGTTCGATGTCCGCCTTGCGTTCCCGCAAATAGTCGTCTTCCATTTCATCGAACTGTCGGGCGAGCACCTCCAGCTGTGCGGACAAAGCCCATTCAGCGTTGTAATGCCGGCTTGAAATCCATTGCGCGGCGGCAGTTGTCAGGGTGTCATCGTGCAGAAGCATCAAATGCACATCCAGCAGCGCTGACAACTCCGGCGGAGCGTCAACAGACAGATCGCGCTGCAAGGTGCTCAGCTCGCCAACGACCACGTCACGTGCTGCGAGCAGCCGCGCCGTCTCGCTCTCGACGCAATGACTGGCAATAAAGTAATGTGCAACATCAATTCTGCTAGAAGCCACCAGCACGGCACGGCCAATGGCCACACCACGCGATACGGGCAAACCAAAGATTTGAATGCTCATTAAATGAAGGCCATTTAAGATGGAACTGGCTTTGAATCGCGGCCATCACGGCAGTGTTTCAAGTGCAACACGACAAACGGGCGTTCAAAGGACTTCATCAAGTCGACACCCGTTACTGACCTTCACCAAATTTGTCATTGACAAGGTCAATCAGCGCTTTGATCGCCAGTTCTTCGTCAGGACCGTCGGCTTCAATCCCGATCACACTTCCCATCCCTGCGGCGAGCATCATGACGCCCATGATGCTTTTTGCATTGACCCTGCGATCATTGCGGCTCAATTGAATTTCACTTTTGAAGGTGCTGGCCAGCTTTGTCAGCTTGGCTGATGCACGGGCATGCAGACCCAGCTTATTGCTGATGGGAATTTGAATTTGAATCATGAACAATCGGTTTGTATGTTTGATTTTGAGGACGCGATACTGACAGCGGCATAACGCCCTGCACCGCACCAGCGATTGCGCGGGCCGCAAGGCTCTCAATCGACTCATGGGCATAGCAAAGGGAACGCCACAACATGGGCACATTGACACCCGCAATGACTTTGAATTGGCCGCCCTCTACCTGCGCGGCGAGACGTTGTGCAACATTGCAAGGCGTGGCGCCAAATACATCCGTGAAGATGATGGCATCGGGATTGGCTATTCGTGCAAGCAACTCCCGCCCCCTGGCTTCTATTTCTTCAGTGGTCATGGCGGCCGCAACGTCAAGCGCCTCGACCCATCCGGCGCATTCGGGATAGGCGTGCTGAGCCACAATTTTCAAAGACGAAGCAAGTGGCGCATGGGCAATGATCAAAAATCCTGGCATATGGCTGCATTATCGATAGTTCATCACAAATAGTTGGCTGACTATCAACTGGAATGTTCATTTTTGTCGACTTGGCGGGCGGCGGTCACACCGTGTTCTTGACGAACGGCATTTCAAACAGTTTTTGAACGGATCGATTGCCTGTGGACACTGATTGCTGCAGCACGGACCGGTCGTGAAATTTTTACCCCCTCAGACCGATGGCGTCCCGCATGATCGTTGTTTTGATCGATCAGCATCGTGGACACTGACAAGCGCTGTGCTTTTTGACAAAGAGGCAACTGCCGTCGCCGAGTTTTGCCCATTTTGCTTTTTACGGGCTTGCACGAGTTCATGCATCTTCTATATCGCTCAATCCAAGTAACAAGCCCATGGACATGTCAGATTCCCACGTAGGCCACCCCCCCCGTTCGGTATCCGACGATGAAACGCATCTTTCTTATTGGCGGCGCATGGTCAGTGATGCTGGGGCTGAAATCGCGGGGCCGTTGAGTGCCGCGCTCGAGCACATTCATGCGTTGACTACCACCGGTCACATTGACCGAGCAGCATTGCGCAATCTGCGTGACGAAGTGGAACAAGCCCGACAGGTTGGCATTGCAGCACAGCAACTGTCACGGTTCGCAGCCGGGCACATGCGGCAGTCCCATGAACGGCTGGCTTTGGCGGACACCGTGACAACGGTGATGACGCACCGCGCGCGTGAAACACAAACACGAGGCATTCAACTCAAACTTCTTCTCAAGCCGGTGGATGTGGTGATTGACGCATCGCTGTTTTTCAGTTTGCTCAACACCATGGTCGACTGGGCTGTTGCCAATACGAGCGTGCAAATCGATTTTTCGATTGAAGTCAAAACCTGGCCCGCAATGGCCCGGTTGCTGTGCAGCTTCAACTTGTTGTCAAACGAGGCTTTGAATGGAAAGCCTCTCACTGTCAATACGACAAAACTGGATTCGATGGTTTGGCGACTTCTGGAGCAAACGGCACTGACGATGAACTTGCCTTTGACACGCAGCCTGCAAGGCCACCGGGTGGAACTCGCGCTGTCATTCCCCCGCACGGTCAATGATCAGATGCAAGGCGTCAGCATGCTGGAGCTCGACGAAGGCTTTGCGCCTTCGGGCAATTCAAAACCGCTGGCGGGCAGCCATGTACTGGTGATTGCGTCTCGTCGAGACATGCGGGTGCAGGTGCGCGACGCCACTCGTCACATGGGGTTGATTGTTGACATGGTGTCGTCGGTCAACGAAGCGCGTGATTTCTGCCGTGAGGGTTTGCCGCACGCCGTTATTTTCGAAAGTATTTTGAACGGCAGTGACTTGGCCGAACTGCGGGCGGAACTTCTGTTGGAAATCGCCGACTTTCCCTTTATCGAAATCACCGAACACGGCAGCGATCACATGATGTCGGGGTTCGGCGGCGCCGAGCACGCCTTTGTCGGACGAGATGCCTTGCAAACAGCATTGCCCTCCGTGCTGATGTATGAACTCTCGAAATCGCTGTGAACGGGCGCCACCATATACCCGTCAAACCACGCCAGCTGCGTGCGCCTGTTGGTCCGCGTGGTAGCTGCTTCTCACCATCGCGCCCACGGCGGCGTGTGTAAAGCCCATTTCCGCAGCCTGTGATTCAAACATCTTGAACGTGTCGGGGTGGACGTAACGGCGCACAGGCAGGTGGTGGCCGCTGGGGGCGAGGTACTGGCCGATCGTCAACATGTCGATGCCGTGCGCCCGCATGTCGCGCATCACTTGCAGTATTTCATCATCGGTTTCACCCAAGCCCACCATCACGCCGCTTTTCGTCGGCACGTCGGGCGCGAAGGCCTTGAATTGCTTCAACAAATTCAGGCTGTACTGGTAGTCGGAACCTGGCCGCGCTTCTTTGTATAGGCGTGGCGCCGTTTCCAGGTTGTGGTTCATGACGTCCGGCAGGCCGTCCTTGAAGATCGCCAGCGCCTT
>JANXMO010000574.1 GCA_025354615.1 Burkholderiales bacterium
GAAGATGCAGCAGACGACATCGTCATGCTGAGTTTGCAGAAGCTGAATTCCCAGAGCGCCGCACCGCAGAAAGAAATATTGAATTCTTTTTTAAGTCGGCTACGAGAAGATTTATGGGAGCTGGCACAAACGTCATCCCGCTTCGATGCCTTTCTCAAAACGATTGACCCGAATGCGCCGCCTTCTTCGCTGCGCCTGGTGAGATTGGATGAGACGGGGACGCCTTTGAACAAAGAGGGATTCGCCGTGGGCCAAGCTACAGGTGCAAGCCCGGTTGCGGTCGACGAAGCAAACAAGAAAAAAGCCCGAGCGGCGAAGGCCAAAGTGACGGGCGATGAAGCCGGCACCTCCGCGACGCCGGCCATGCTCACCGAGTACACCACCGTGCCGCTGGAAAATGGTTTCTACGGACTCGCGCGAAAGCAGTCCGACGGCACGGCCATCACCGCCGACAAGCAGGTTTACGAGCTCTTCGAAGGCGGCTATTTGCCCCTTGACACGGCGGTTGCCGAAGAAACCGCGCAGCAAGACGTCCAGACCGGGCCCTCAATGGTTTCCAGGTTGGAACGCCAGGCTCGTTCGCTGCTCGACAGAGACTTTGTTGAAAGCCATTCACGGTTGGAAGCCCAGCTGGGCGTCACCTCTCCAGAAGCCTTGCACCAGGTTATTTGCGAAAGACACATTCCGGGCCGCCGCAGAGAAATCCAGGACCTTCTGCAGCGCGCTGACAAGCTGCGAGCTCACGGTGTGCAGGAAACAGCGGATGCGCTGATCAAAAAAGCGGACGACATCAACGAGAAATTGGTGCCTTGGCTCGCCATGACCTACGCAGATCTGGTCATCAGCCACCCCCGCCCCACGGCGCGTTCCTGGCTCAATTTGCTTGAAGCGAAACCGAAACCCTTGGCTTGGGTAGGACCACCGCAGCGTTTGCCTTACAAGGGAAAAGACGACACGGTGGTGGAGGTGCCCCTTCACACAAAACAGGGCCCGGGCCCGGTCCTGCATCTGCACTGCCCTGCTGATCTGAAGTCAGATCTCTCCAATTTCTCATTGTCGACAGTGCGCAGTGCGCACATGAAAACACACGCGCAAGCTCGC
Organism: Burkholderiales bacterium; assembly: GCA_025354615.1. Taxonomy (GTDB): domain Bacteria; phylum Pseudomonadota; class Gammaproteobacteria; order Burkholderiales; family Burkholderiaceae_C; genus JANXMO01. Next base: position 1,102 of record JANXMO010000574.1, read on the forward strand.
CAGGGCGGCCCGGAGATATACCGCAGCCCG
>JANXMO010000071.1 GCA_025354615.1 Burkholderiales bacterium
CAGCACTTCGGCGGCGGTCTTCACGAGGGTGTTGAAGGCCGCGGTGTCGAGCGGCTTGGGGTTCTTCTTGTCACGGCCCATGGTCCACGGGCCGACCAGCGCTGGTTCGGCTTGCCCTTGCAAGGTCATGGCCACGGCCCAGCCGTCGTCGTCTTCGTTCTTGATGACGCGCGCCGTCCAGCCGCGATCGCGCCACAGCCGGGGCTCGTTCAGCGGTGGTTCGGTGCCGTCGGGGTCGAGCGGCGTGTCGGGGTCAATGTCAGAAGAAGCCATGGTCAAGTTGGTTCAGCAATTCGTTTCAATCGTGCCGTGCCCGCACAGCCAGGCGCTTGAGCGCAAAAAAGGGCCGCAACACGCCGGGGCATTTGGCATAGAGGAACAGCCGCAGCCGCGTCGTCAACGGCACCTGGCGCCCGCTCCACAGCAGCCTGAACGCCGGCCACAGGCGCTGCGTTTGAAACAAATTGCGGATGAATTGTTCGCGGGCCAGGCGTGTGGTCAGGGTGGTCTGAACGCTGTCGAGCTGCCCAGCCAAGGCCGCGTCGGCCAGCAACTGCGGCAATTCGACCAGCGCGTGGCGGTTGTTGGACAGCAGCCGTTCGACCACCTGCGCCGCTGTCAAAGCGCGCCGCCGGCGCGAAATGCCGCCGCGCCGGTAACGCACCAGCGGCTCGGCAATGGTCAAGGCGCCGCCGCTGACGATGGCACGGAACACCATGATGGCGTCCTCTCCCACCACGCCGGCCGGCAGCGGGCCGAAGCGGTCGAAGACGCGCCGGGTCCAGGCCTGCGCCGCGCCGACAACGTGGGGCGGGCGGGCCAGCCAGTCGGCGGCGCTGCGGTAGGTGGACAAATCGGTTGGTGCGATCAGGCCCAGCGGCCGGCCTTGTGCATCCATGTCGACCAGGCTGCTGCACAGCAGGTCGGGTCGTTGCCGCGCGTTTTGCCAGGCGCTGGCCAGGCGTTCACAGCGTTGCGGCAGCGACACGTCGTCGCCGGCAGCCACCACCAACAGCTCGCCGCGCGACAGCGCCACCAGCCGGCTGAGGTGCGCGCCGATGCCGAGGTTGCGCCCATTGCGGTTCACCACCAGCCGGTGCGGGCCGCGGTAGCCGGCAATCGCCTGTTGGATGGCGGCCCAGGTGCCGTCGCTCGATGCGTCGTCGGACAGCACGATTTCCAGCGGCGAATAGGTTTGCGCCAGCGCGCCGCGCACCGCTTCGGCCACCGTGTCCTGCTGCTCGAAAGCCAGCAGCAGCAGCGACAACTCGGGTCGCGGCAATTTAGTAGGAGTCGTTGCGTTCATGAAGACGTTTTCGGTCGCGCTGAGCCGGTAATTGAGCCACCAGGCCGAGCAGGGCGTCGATGTGCACTGCCACGCTCGGGTCGTAAGCCAGCGCTGCCGCCGGCGCGGTCAGGCGGTGGCTGCCGCCGCGCCAGCGTTCAACGGCTTCGGCCACCGCGTGTTCGAGCGATGACGGCCTTTGCAGCGAAAACGGCAATTGCGCTGGTGGGCGGATCACCTCGGCGCAGCCGGCGTTGTCAGCCAACAGCACGGGCGTGCCGCACAGTACCGATTCAACACCGACCAGCCCGAAGGGTTCATAGCGCGACGCCAGCAGCGTGAAGTCGACACTGCGGTAGAGGTCGCCGATGTCGCTGCGGTAACCGAGGTGGCGCACATTCGGCGCCACATGCGGCAGCGGCCGTCCGGCCACCACCAGCGTGGCCGGCAGGCGGGTGGCGGCAAAAAAAGCCATCAGCACATTCAGGCCCTTGCGCTGGTGCCCGGTCGACGCGAGCAGGAACACGGCGCGGTCATGCGGCAGGCCGAAGCGGGCGCGCAGCGCATCGCGGCATGCGGCATCGGCGGGCGGGAAGAAGCATTGGCCGTCGACCGGCGGGTAGAGCAGGGCGATCTTTGCCGCGGCAATGCCGTAGTGCTGCTGTGCCTCATGACGCATGCGTGCCGAGTGGGCCACCACGGTGTGCGAAGCTTCGAGATGCGCGCGTTCAAGTGCAATCTTCCAGCGGTCGGCGCGTTCAGCGGTGCGGCCCATGGCGTCAAGAAAGCCGGGATGGGTGCCACCGCAGATGCCGATGTCCGACCAGCGCGTCTGGTTGCAGGCGATCAGCGGGAACAAGCCCAGGCGGCGCTTGGCGCGGCCAATGCGCCAGTCGAACCACACATCGCGCAGCTTGCCCGGCACGCCGCGCACCCCGGCCGGAACCGGGTCGACCCACGCGTATTCGGGCAACGTGGTGTCGAAGGTTTTGGCGATTAGCGTGGGGCGAATGCCGCGCGCATGCAGCCCGCGCACCAGCGTCATCGCATAGCGCTCGATGCCGCCGCTGTGGCGCAGGCCGTGGTTGCTGATGGCGAGCAGGCCATGGACGCCAAGCGCCCGTGTGTCGGCCGTCACGGGGTTATTCGTCGGCCGTAAAAGGCACGGCCGGCTTCAGCTTCAAATTGATTCGGGCGCGCCAGCGCGCAGCGGCCAGGCAAGAACGGTCGCCAGCATCGAGCACACGGCCGCGCAACGCTTCTTCCAGGCCGACCGGCTCGCCGCGGTGCAGGCAGATGCGGTCGAAATCGCGCTGGCTGATGCCCCACTTGTGCAAGAACGCCAGCCGCCCGTCGTTCTTGACGATGCGCTGCGTCGACACGCAGGCGAAGTGGTAGACCAAGCTGTCGCCCAGGCCCACGAAAATACGGCAGCCGGCGTGCCACAGCTTCATCGAAAAATCGTTGTCGCTGCTCATGCCAGGGGAGAATTCCACGCTGTAGCCGCCCACCTCGTTCCACATCCAGCGCGGCAGCAGCGTGGGCGGCCAGGTCGAGCCCAGCCAATGCGGGCGGCGCAGGCCGGGCAGCGCCGCCACCAGCTCGGCCTCACGAAACTGCGCCACGTCGCGCCCGAAGTCGGCAGCCACGGCGCAGCGGTTGTTGGCGCCACCCGGCTCGACCATCGTCGCCGACAGCATGAAGCGCTGGCCCTCGAGGCGCTGCGCCACATCGAGCAGCCGCTCGTCCCAGCCGGGCAGCACCACCATGTCGTCGTTCAGATAAAGCAGGTAAGGGCACGTGGCCAGCGCCGCCACGCGGTTGACGGCGTAGCAGATACCCACGTTGGCCGGGCTGGCCGTGTGCGCCAAGCCCTGCGCGCGCACCCACGCCAGCGTGCCGTCGCTGCCGTCATTGACGTGCACCAGGATTTCATGCGGGCAGCGCGTGTGCCGCTGGATCGAGGCCACGGCGAGCTGCAGAAACGGCAGGTTGTTCCAGGTCGGAATGACGATCGACAACATCGTTGAACGGCGCGGCGCGTCAGTCAGGCGCGGAACTGCAGCGCGTGCAGCCGCGCATACAAGCCGCCGTGGGCCAGCAGCTCGGCATGCGAGCCTTGTTCGACGATGCGCCCGGCGTCGAGCACGACGATGCGGTCGGCCCGCTCGATGGTGCTCAGCCGGTGCGCGATGACCAGGCTGCTGCGCCCCTTCATCAGCCGCTGCAAGGCCTGCTGCACGAGGCGTTCGGATTCAGAGTCGAGCGCCGATGTGGCTTCGTCGAGGATCAGCACCGGCGCGTTTTTATAAACCGCCCGCGCAATCGCCAGCCGCTGCCGCTGGCCGCCGGACAACTGGCTGCCGTTGTGGCCAATGCCAGCGTCAATGCCGCCCGGCAGCGTCGCCACGAAGTCCCACAGATTGGCATCGCGCAGCGCCTGTTCAACGCGGCTGCGGTCGGCGCTGGCGCCGCTCAAGGCCACGTTAGCGGCCACGCTGTCGTTGAACAGCACCACGTCCTGGCTGACGAGCGCGAACTGCCGGCGCAGCGCCTGCACGTTCCAATCCTTGAACGGCACGCCGTCTAGCAGCAGGCCGCCGCTGCTGGGTTCGAGAAAGCGCGGCAAAAGGTTGACCAAGGTCGACTTGCCAGCGCCCGACGGGCCGACCAGCGCTACCGTTTCCCCTGGCTGCAGCACGAGCGATACGTTGTCGAGTGCAGCCGCTTCAGCGCCCGGGTAACGCAGCGTCACGCCACGCAGCTCCACCTGGCCGGCCACCTGCGCCGCCGCATGCGTGCCACCGGCTTCGGGCGGCACGCCGTCGACCATGGCCACGCCGCGGTCGAGCGCGGCCAGGCCACGCGTGATCGGGCCAGCCACTTCCGACAGGTGCTTGATCGGAGCCACCAGCATCAGCATGGCGGTCACGAAGGCCACGAAGCTGCCGACCGAGACGGCCGCTGCCGCGCTGGCTGCTGCCGCCGCTGCCGCCGCCGGCTGCGTGCTTTGCCATAGCGCGGCCACGATAACGGCCGACAACGCGCAGGCGGCCAGCATTTGCGTCAGCGGCGTCATCGTGGCCGAGGCCACGGTCGACTTGAGCGTCAAGCGGCGCAGCGCGTCGCTGACCGCGGCAAAACGCCCGGCCTGCTGCGGCTGCGCGCCATGCAACCGCACGATGCGCCAGGCCAGCACGTTTTCCTCGACCACGTAGGCCAACTCGTCGATGGCGCGCTGGCCCTGCACCGTCAACCGGTGCAGCCGCCGGCTCAAGGTGCGCATGACCAGCGCCACAGTGGGGAACAGCACCAGCACGAACAGCGTCAGTTTCCAGTTCAGCCACAGCAGGTAGCCGAGCAAGGCGAGCAAGGTGAGCGCGTCTTTCACCAGTGTTTGCAGTGAATACACCAGCTGCGTGGCACCGTTTTGCACCTCGAAGGTCACGGTGTTGACCAGGCTGCTGGCGCTGTGCTGGGTGAACAAGGCCGGCTCGGCGTCGAGCAGCCGCGCGAACATCGCCCGGCGCAGGTTCAGCATGCCGCGGTTGGCCGTCCACGCCAGCCCGTATTGCGCAATGAAGCCGGCCAGCCCGCGCAGCCCGAACAGGCCGATGATGAACACCGGCACTTGCCACAAGGGCAGGGCACCGCGCTGGAATCCGGCGTCGAGCAGCGGCTTGATCAGCGCTGGAATGGCCGGCTCGGTCGCGGCGGCAATCGAGGCACCGGCGAACGCCATCAGCAGTCCGAGCCGGCTGTCACGAAAAAAAGGCGCAATGCGCGCCAGACGCTGGCGCAGCGTGCGGTCGGCGGCCGTCATGCAGGGAACTCGGGCCGCTGCGGCGGACTCTGCAGGAACATCAATTGCAGGTATTTGTAATACGTGTACTCGGCGTTGTAGATCGCCAGCATCAATCCATGCCGCCCATCCAGAATTCCCAACCGCAGCACATAGGTGCGAAAAAACGCAAACACGCCATGCGCCAGCGCCCGGCCCAGGCCACCCTTTTTCCCGTGCGCTTGAAGATCGCGCGCATGGCCGCTCGAGTAACGCGCCAGCTTTTCCAGCACGTCGTCAAGATGGGGGTAGCTGTGATGAACCAGGCGATGGCGCAGCGTGCCGATGCGCCCGTCCACCGTCATGTGGGCATGCAGGAAGTGGCTGGTGAAGCCGGCCTTGGAACGCCGGCCCAGGCGCAGCGTGTGGTCGGGCTGCCAGCCGCTGTGGTGAATGAAGCGGCCGCAGAACTCCGACAGCCGCGGCATGCGAAAGCCGTCTATCCCTCGCGTGGCAGCCTCGCCGAGGGCGGTGCGCAATTCATCGCGCAGCGCGGGCGGCACGCGCTCGTCGGCGTCCAGCGACAACACCCAGTCGCCGCGCGCGAGGCCGAAACCGCGGGCCACCTGCGGGCCATAGCCGGGCCAGTCGGTGGCCACCACGCGGGCGCCTGCAGCGGTGGCCAGCGCCACGGTGGCGTCGCTGCTGCCGCTGTCGAGCACCAGCACCTCGTCGGCAAAGGCGACGCTGGCGATGCAGTCAGCGATGTTTCTCGCTTCGTTCTTCGTGACGATCACGACACTGAGCGTGGGCAAAGGGGGCATGAAGAGAGTGGAGAGCGGCCTATGATGCCGATTGTCCTTGATTCAATTGCCCACTACGTCATGCCGCATTTCTCCTCGTCGCCGTCGCTCGCTGTGTTGCCTTTTTCGCGCCGTGCTTTTGGCAGGCGCATGGCGGCTGCTTGTGCCGCGGCTGCTTCTGCAGGGGCACCGTTCAGCGTCCAAGCGCAACTGCGCGTCGAGATGTCGGGCGTTGGCGCCACGCAGGTGCCGATCGCGATTGCCAAGTTTCGCGACGAAGAGCGCGTCAACCAGCCGCTGGCCGCGATTGTCCGGGCCGACCTGGAGCGCAGCGGACTGTTCCGGCTCGTCGACGCGCCCGGCGCAATCGATGAAACCGCGCAGCCCGCGATGGCCGACTGGCGTGCACGCTCGGCCGACGCGCTGCTGGCCGGCTCGGTGACGCGGCTGGCCGATGGCCGCCTCGACGTGCGCTTCAAGCTGTGGGATGTCGTCAAAGGCAGTGCGCTCGGCGGCCAAAGCAATGCCGTTGACGCAGCCGACCTGCGCCTGGCCGCGCATCGCGCTGCCGATTACGTGCATGAAAAGCTGACCGGCGAGCGCGGCGTGTTTTCCACCCGCATCGCCTACGTCACCAAAGGCGGCGCCCGCTACACGCTGCGCGTGGCCGATGCCGACGGCGAGGGCGGCCAGGTCGCCCTGAACAGCGCCGAGCCGATCATTTCGCCCTGCTGGTCGCCTGACGGGCGCGAGCTGGCCTATGTGTCGTTCGAAAGCCAGAAGGCGGTGGTCTACGTGCAGGAAGTGGCGTCGGGCCGGCGCCGCGCGGTGGCCAACTTCCGCGGCTCCAACAGCGCGCCGGCCTGGTCGCCCGACGGGCAGACGCTGGCGCTGACCTTGTCGCGCGATGGCGGCTCGCAAATCTATTTGATGGGCCGCAACGGCGACCGCCTGCGCCGCATCACGCAAAGCGCGGCCATCGACACCGAGCCGGCGTTTTCGCCCGACGGCGCCAGCCTCTACTTCGTCAGCGACCGCGGTGGCAGCCCGCAGATCTACCGCAGCCCGGCGGCTGGCGGCACGGCCGAGCGTGTCACCTTCTCCGGCAGCTACAACATCAGCCCCGCCGTCAGCCCGGATGGCCGCACGCTGGCCTACATCACGCGGCTGGGCAGCGGCACCTTCCGCCTGCATGCGCTTGATCTACAAAGCGGTACCGTGCGCGCGCTGAGCGATACGAACGACGATGAAAGCCCGAGTTTTTCGCCGAACGGCCGCCTCGTTATTTATGCCTCGCGCCAGCAAGGGCGTGACGTGCTGATGACGACCACGCTCGACGGCAAGATCAAGACGCGCCTGCTGTCGACTACCGCCGATGTGCGCGAACCGGTCTGGGGCCCCTACACACGTTGAGCGGCTGGCGGCCAAGAAGCCTGCCCAGTTTCTCTTTCCAGCCTTTTTTGCATGAAGGAAGAACGATGAACCACCTCCACCATCACTTGAAAACCGGTTTTCAACGCGCTGCAGCTGCGCGTGCCTTGTGGTTGGCTGTGTCAGCCGCAGCATTGGCCGGCTGTGCCTCCGACGTCAAACTCGACGATGGCCAGGCACCGGTAGAAAGCCGCACCGGCAGCGTCGTCACGCCGGGCGGCACGCAAGGCGGCGCCGCTGGCGCTGCGCCACAGTCGAAGGTTGCCAGTGTTGACTTGGGCGCAGGCAGCGCGATGGCGAACGGCACGCTGCCGCGCGTGGTTTATTTCGACTACGACAGCTTCGTCGTCAAAGACGAGTTTCGTCCGGTCGTTGAAACCAATGCCAAAGCGCTGGCTGCCGACCCAGCCAAAAAGGTGTCTGTCGAAGGCCATACCGACGAGCGCGGCGGCCGCGAGTACAACCTGGCGCTGGGCCAGAAGCGGGCCGAAGCGGTTGCCAAATCACTGACCTTGCTGGGCGCTGCGCCGGCGCAGGTCGAAGCCGTCAGTTTTGGCAAAGAGCGTCCGGCGGCACAGGGCAGCGATGAAGAAGCGTTTGCCAAAAACCGCCGCGTCGAATTGAACTTGAAGTGAGGCGCGTAATCACTTCCAGCCTCACCGGCCGCTGGGCTGCCGCTGTTGTATTGGCCGCGTTGTGGTGCGCGCCTGCTGCCCACGCCGGGCTGTTCGATGACGATGAAGCGCGCCGGGCCATCCTCGACCTGCGGCAAAAGCTGGAACAAAACGGCGAGCAGCAGCGCGCGCGTCAGGCCGAGCTCAACACGCAGTTGCTCGATCAGATCGCCCAACTCAAGCGCAGCCTGCTCGACTTGAATGCCCAGCTCGAATCGCTGCGCGCCGACAACGCCCGGCTGCGCGGCCAGGACGAGCAGCTGGCGCGTGATGTCTCTGAACTGCAGCGGCGTCTGAAAGACACGCAGCAAGGCGTGGAAGAACGCGTGCGCAAGATCGAGCCGCAAAAGGTGGTGGTCGAAGGCAAGGAATTCACCGCTGACCCTGAAGAAAAGCGCCAGTACGACGACGCAATCGTCCAACTGCGCAAGGGGGACTTTGCCGCCGCAGCGCAAGCGCTCAGCGCCTTCCAGCGCCGTTGGCCAGCCAGCGGCTACAGCCACTCGGTGCTGTACTGGCTGGGCAATGCGCAGTACGGCAAGCGCGATTACAAAGAAGCGATTGCCTCGTTCCGCGCGCTGGTGGCGGCCGAGCCCGAGCACCCGCGCGCGCCCGAGGCGCTGCTGTCCATCGCGAATTGCCAGATCGAGCTGCGTGACACCAAAGCCGCGCGCAAAACCATTGGCGACTTGCTGAAGGCTTATCCAGCTTCAGAGGCGGCCCAAGCGGGGCGTGAACGGCTGGCAGCGCTGAAGTGACCGATGACGCAGCGGCGGTTGCGGTGCCGGCCGATCTGGAGCGCCGCTTCGGCGGCCTGCGGCGGCTGTATGGCGATGCGGCTTATGAACGGCTGCGCATGGCGCGCATCGCTGTCGTTGGTCTCGGCGGCGTGGGTTCCTGGACCGCCGAGGCGCTGGTCCGCAGCGGTGTCGCCGCCCTCACGCTGATCGACCTCGACCATGTGGCCGAATCCAATATCAACCGCCAGGTGCAGGCGTTGGGCGCCACGCTCGGCCAAGCCAAGGGCGAAGCCTTGCGCCAGCGGATTGCCGACATCCACCCGGGCTGCGCCGTTACCGTTGTCGACGCTTTCGTCGAGCCTGACAACTGGCCGGCGTTATTGCCCCAGCCGGTTGATGTGCTGGTCGACGCCTGCGATCAGGCACATGCCAAAACCGCGCTGGCCGCCTGGGCACTGAGCGGCGGCACCGCTTTCATCACCGTCGGTGCGGCCGGCGGCAAACGCTTGCCGCAAGCCGTTGAAGTGGCCGACCTTGCCGACGCCACCCATGACCCGTTGCTCGCCAGCCTGCGCCAGCGGCTGCGCCAGCACCATGGCGCTGCACGCCATGGGCCCATCGGCTTGCGCTGCGTGTTCTCACGCGAGACAGTGGTGGCCGCGCCGCGGTCAGTTCAGGCTGGCGGCCACATCGACAGCACCCTGAACTGCCACGGTTATGGCTCATCAGTCACTGTCACCGCCACCTTCGGGCTGGTGGCCGCGGCGCAAGCCATCGAGTGCGTCGTGCACCCCGCAATTCAGGAGCATCCGCCAGACGGATAGCGATCCACGCTATACTTTTGGGCTTGCTGGGTTGTTAGCTCAGTTGGT
>JANXMO010000087.1 GCA_025354615.1 Burkholderiales bacterium
ATACCGGAACAGGTATTACAAGAAATGCAAATTCTCCCATTATTGGCGGGGGCTGGTGGGCGGTTACAAGCACTGGAAAAATATCTTTTCAATGTGATTCATTAGTAAACAAATGTCAAATAGTTTCACTTTCAAAAGGCGCATCGTCACTAGGTACTTTAACTGTTGACATAGGCGGCGCTGCAATTTATTCGCAATTGCAATCCAATTCAGGCGCCAACGGCACTCTTATATCCCCCGTGATTGACCTTGGCTCTTTCGCGGCACATAAAATATACGTAGGCGCCACAGGTGGCGAAGTGGACCCAGTATATGTATACGCTTGGAACTCATCCGAGCCGGGCGTGGTTATCCTTACAAATGGTTCTCCTGGTAAAAGTTCTGCAGGAGCAGTTGCAAATTATGGTTCGCCTGGATATTACTCAACAAATTTATATCCGGTACTTCAGCCGGACTTAACTTTTATATCAAACACGTTAAACAATCTCAATTCTGCAACGCAGCTTGCAGATATGACAAAAATGATTACTGCCGCGCAAAATAGCGGCTTCGGTCAAGTGGTTTTATACGATGGCCCTCAGCCGTCTTCAGCGCAGTCTGGTTACGCAAATTATGCCAGCATCATTGCTGCAAATAAACAGGCGGCATCAAATATGGGGTGTGCGTATTTGTCAATTGATCAATATATAGGAGCCAACCCAGGCACGGGAAATACTTACTATATCGCAGGCGATAACGTAGGTCACTTAATGCCTACGGGATATGCCAGACTTTTTGCGGCCGTTGCGCGTCCTTTAGTTGCGTGTATCAATATTTAACTTTGATTAAATCCAAAGGCACCGTGCGCACTGCTGTGCTGACGCTTGCATAACCATGCCCCTGGCATTCGTAGGCCCGACCTACAACCTTCGCAGCCGCACGGCAGATGTTCAACGCACCATAGGCATGTTCCCGGTGCCCATGGAGCCGGGCAACTCCAAGTCGCCATGGGTGTTCAAGGACGTTCCGGGCAAGGTGGTGTGGGCCACCCTCTCAGGCGCGGCCAGGGGTGCGCGCAATGTCAACGGCCGGCTATTCGCTGTTTTTGGCGCGACGCTGTACGAGGTTGATTCAACAGGCTCGGCAACGGTGCGCGGCACGCTCGCTGGGGCTGTGGGCTTTGTGGGCATGACATCGAACACCACCCAACTTGTTGTTTCTGACAGCAGCCGGCTTTATGTGCTGATGCTGGCTGACAACACATTCACAGCATTCGATTACCCAGGCACTGGTCGGGTGGACTATATCAACCAATATATCCCGTTTCGCTATCGAGATTCACAGCAGTTTGGCCGGACTTCTCTCGGTGATGCGACGCAGATCGATTCACTCGACTTTGCCAGCGCTGAAG
>JANXMO010000113.1 GCA_025354615.1 Burkholderiales bacterium
CCGCAACGCGATTTGCGCTTGCTGTGCGTCGTGGAAACGCCAGCCGATCAGGCGGCACTTGAGCGCAGCGGCAGTTTCAAGGGCCTTTATTTCGTGCTGATGGGCCGCTTGAGCCCGCTCGATGGCATCGGCGTGCGCGACATCGGGCTGCGCCAACTGCTAGAGCGGGCCGCCGATGAAGTCGTCGACGAGGTGATCATCGCGACCAATTTCACCGCCGAAGGTGAAGCCACGGCGCACGTGGTGGGAGAAGCCATGCGCGCCCGCGGGCTGCGCGTGACGCGCCTGGCACGCGGTGTACCGATTGGCAGTGAGCTCGAGTATGTCGACATGGGCACGATTGCCCACGCGCTGATCGACCGGCGCTGATCAACCGGCGCCGGTCCTTTTGCGAGTTTCCGCAAGCAGCAGCTGTTCAGCGCTGCGTCATTCTCAACTTCAGCGCTTGGCGACCTGCACGGATGTGTGCTGCGCCACCACGGTTGAACGTTGTTTGCCCCGCACAGCGCGGTTCACCGCCACCTCCGTGCGCGCCCTTGGTTTGGCTGACGAGGCTTGGCGACCGGCAGTGGCTGCCCGCGGCACAGCCGCCGTGGCCACGCGGGTGGCCGGTACCACATTCCTCTTGCCGACCGCCGTTGGCACGAACACCACCACGGCCTGCCCCTGACGGAAGCTGCCATTGGCGGGCAGCTTGTTCCATTGACCAACCTGCGCGGCGCTCACACGGTAGCGGCGCGCCAAGCTGGCCACGGTGTCACGCTTGCCAGCTTTGAGCGACAGGCGGCGCAACGGGGGCACATCGGGCGCCAACGACATGGTTGCGTTATCAGCCAGTTGTTCCGGCACATCGGCCTGCCGGTACTCACTTCGCGGCACCAGCAGTGCGGAGCCTGCTTTGACCAGCATGCCGCGAGGAATGTGATTCACCTCGCGCAAAGCCGCTTCGCTCATGCCGATTTGACGGGCTGCATCGGACGGATGCAGCGTTTTGGGCGCCACCCAGGCGGTCCAGGTCGCGAGTGCACCGCGGTGCTGCGCGATTTTTTTGACGAATTGGGCGGCGTTGTCATACGGCAGCAAAACCTGCGGCGTGCCCGACGCCAGGATGACCGGCTTGTTCATCTGCGGGTTCAGGGCCTTGAACTCTTCAAGGGAAAGACCGGCGAGCCGCGTGGCCAGCGCCACGTCGATGTCACGCTCGATCGGCACGCTGAGAAAGTAAGGGTGGTTATCGAGCGGCGGCAGCACGATCGCAAACGCTTCGGGCCGCGCAATGATGTTTTTGACCGCCTGCAATTTGGGCAGGTAATAACGCGTTTCATTGGGCATGTTCAGGCTGAGGTAGTCGGTCGGCAGCCCCAGTTTCTGGTTGCGCGCAATCGCCCGCTGAACGCTGCCCTCGCCCCAGTTGTAGGCGGCCAGCGCCAGATGCCAGTCGCCGAACATGTCATGCAGCTTGCCCAGGTAGTCGAGCGCGGCGCGGGTGGAGGCCAGCACATCGCGGCGGTCGTCGCGAAAGATGTTTTGCTTCAACGAAAAATGCTTGCCCGTCGACGGAATGAACTGCCACATGCCCGATGCCTTGGCGGGCGAAAGCGCCTGCGGGTTGAACGCACTTTCGATGAACGGCAGCAAGGCCAACTCGGTCGGCATGTGGCGGCGTTCCAGCTCGTCGACGATGTGGAACAGATAGCGGCCGCCGCGCTCGGTCATGCGCGCCACGTAGTCGGGCCGGGTGGCGTACCACTGCTCGCGGTCGCGCACCAGGGGGGTGTCGAGATCCGGCAAGCCAAAGCCGCTGCGCAGCCGCGCCCACAAGTCGGCATGGGCCGCCGGGCTGTCCAGATCCACCGCCACCTCGGGCCGCAGCGGGTCAACCGGCGGCGCAACGGCGGGGGTGTTCATTTCGGGGGCCGCGGCCAGGGGCTCACGGCTGAGGGACTGTAAAGAAGGCGCTGACAGCAACCCGGCCGCCGGCGGCGCCAACTCGATGGCCTCGGTGTTGGCGCTGCTGGCACTGCTGGAAGGCGTCAGCGCCATTGAACGGTTGGCGCATCCACTGGCCAGCAGGCTGTAAGCCGCGACGCCGGCCAACACAAGGACGCGCACATGCGCGTTGAGACGGCGGCAAAAAATAAAACAGGTCATCGAAAGTCGTTCTTCCAATAGCGAAGCGCAGCGAATACATCAGCCGCTGCAGTGGTGCGAGCACCGTGGCGTTGCGCGGCTTGTACCACGGCTGGTTCAGCCCAGCGGAGAAAGGGGTTGATCAAGCGCTCCTGTGCAAGCGTTGTCGGCAATGTGGGCTGCGCATAAGCCCGCTGCGCTTTGCACCACTGCTCATGAGGGGCCAACGCAGCGTTCGCTGGCTCCACGGCGCGGGCAAATGCAAGGTTGTCAAGCGTGTATTCATGGGCACAATAAATTTGGGTGCTGTCTGGCAATGTGGCCAGCAAGGCCAGCGATGCCTGCATCTGCGCTGCGGCCGCAGCCTCGAACAGCCGGCCACAGCCGGCGGAAAACAGCACGTCGCCGCACAACAGCGCAGGAGGCGAATTCACCGTTGCCGGCATGAAATACGCGATGTGTCCCGGCGTATGGCCGGGCATGTCCAGCACATCGAAATGCAAGCCGCACAGCGCCAGGGTGTCGCCGTGTTGAAGCGGCTCATACGGTAGCGGAACGTGGTCGCGGGCCGGACCGTGAACGCGGCCTTGCAGCAAAGGGCGCAATGCGTTGATACCGCCTATGTGGTCACGGTGTTGGTGGGTCACTAGAATGGCCTCCAGCGAAAGCCCCAACCGTTGCAGCGCCGCCTGTACGGGCGCCGCGTCCCCCGGATCCACCACGATGGCTTGCTGGCCTTCGCAGATCATCCAGATGTAGTTGTCGGTGAAAGCAGGCAGCGCAATGAAATGCATGATGAAAAGCGGCGCGATTATAGGTTTGACCGATTGGCTGCAAACGCCGGCGGGCCGCCATTTGCTGGAATGGGAACAACGC
>JANXMO010000115.1 GCA_025354615.1 Burkholderiales bacterium
GCGCAACGCCTGCAGCACGTTCTTGATCGTGGACGCGCAGAGCGTGAAGAACGCGGACACGGCGGGATTGAAGGGCTATGACGCAGGCAAGAAGGTCTCGGGTATCAAGCGCCACATCGCTGTAGACACGCAGGGCCTGCCGCATGCGGTGGCGGTGACAACGGCCGAGGTAACGGATCGCCAAGGCGCCTTGCAGGCATTGAGGCGATGCAAGCCCAGCTTGAGCCATGTGCAAAGCGTACTGGGCGACGCAGGCTACACGGGCGAGCCCTTCGCACAGGGTGTGCGCGACACACTGGGCGAGCATGTCACGGTGCAGATTGCCAAGCGCCGTGAATTGCACACGTTCAAAGTCATGCCCCAACGTTGGGTGGTGGAGCGCAGTTTTGCCTGGCTGGACAAGAACCGGCGCCTTTGGAAGAACTGCGAACGCTGGATCAACACGAGTCTGCAGTTCGTCCACTTGGCTTTCCTGGTGTTGCTGCTTGAAAGATCTTGAACACGTTCTGAGGCACAGGAAAGGGCCGCTGATGGATCAGCGATGACCCGCAAGTCGGCCATTGCGCTCAACGTCCGTGCGCCAGCTTGAATCTAGACATCACAAACCATCTGCCCTATGTGAAAGCAAAGGCGCCAACTCCAAGCGTGCCGCTTCGACGGCTTGTTGGTTTGGAAAAAACAGGTCTGCGCCTCCTTCGTAAGGGGCATAAATACGACGGCGCTGCACGTCGGCTATCAGCACCGGGCCGGTCTTGCCGTCCGCCAGAGCAAGGATAAGGTCGTCGAATTCATTGATCCTCCAAATCACAGGCAATGCGAAAAACTGAATTCCATCGCCGTCAAATTCGGCTGACAGCACATGTTCGGGCACCTGACCGCCCAGTGACACCGGAAAGTGCGCTGGCCAGTCGACACTGTCGCCGAAACAAGTGATCAACAGCATGCAACGGGCACCGTCACCGAGCACATGCATTGCAGCCAAGTTCTGCCGACGGAGCAACTCTGCGCATTCAGCATCCGACTCCGCGTACCGCTGCGCCCCGGGAAGGCTGTGAATGCGCAGCCATCGCTCGGAAATTTCGGCACGGCAAAGGAAACCGGCCGGTAGAGAATTGCCGAAGGCGGCGCGCCATTCAAAAAGAAACGGTTGTTGCATGAGGCGCTCAGGGCGCTTGGCGTTTCAAAAGGAACACGGCGGCGCCAGCGTTGATTAATTCTGTAGGCTGCAGCCTATCTCAAGCCAGCCATCGAAATCAGCCGAACAGCCGCGAGTCAAAGCGAAACGGATGACGCTCGATCGTCAGAATGATGCGGCGGTAATCGATGTGCACGGGATTCAAGACCAGGTTTCGCTCCGACGGCTCTATAAACGAGGGCACCCAGAGGCCCAAACTGACGTTTGAGGTTGCCCAGTCCATGCCGATGCGTTGGGTTTCAGCATCGCGGTCGCGCCAGTCGCCAGGTAAGCCCAGGTCGGCCACGTCCATCAGGACAGCACCTTTCGGAAGGTCCAGTCGCATGAGGGCCTGGTCCTTCGGGTTCGCGCCGTTCGCGTGCACACGTTTTTCCAACTGGCAAAGAGCGCGGGTAGAGCCGGCGTACACCACTTGAACCGGGCCCAGCGTGTGCCAGCGCCCATTGCCGAGAGTCGAACCCCGGCCTAGAGTCCCGAGCAGTACCTCAGG
>JANXMO010000130.1 GCA_025354615.1 Burkholderiales bacterium
GCCCCTTCCCCGCCCCAGCCGAGCACCACAGCGAACCCCGCGCAGCGGGGCAGCGCCGTCGGGTCGCCTCTTTTTCCTGATCCTTTTGCCTACTTTCTTTGGCGAAGCAAAGAAAGTAGGTCGGCTGCCGGGACGAAACCCCGGCACAGTGGTGCAAGCCGCATCAACCTGCAGACAACAAGCCGAACCCTCAACGCAGTGCTGCAAGCCACCACCAGCTTCAACACAACAAGCTGAAGCTCCGACGCAGCGTGCCAACACCCATCTGCATACGACAAGCCGGCCCACAAGCCTTCGGTCAAAAATCTCGGCACAAAGTGAAGGCCAGTTTTTAAGCAGGTCGGTTATGGAAAAACAGCGTTGCCTGTTCGCTTAACCAAGTCGCCTCAAGGATCAACCAACAGCGAAATGCTGTTGTTGATCGGGCTGCTCCAGCCGCAGCTCAGCCGCACCCATACGCCGCCGTTGTAAGGCGAGACGTTCAGCACCTGGATGAAGGCGTTGCCGATAAAGCGGTCGGCATTCCAGGCGGTGTTGTATTCGCTGACGGAGGCAAACACCCGCGAGCCGGCCAGAATGGCGGGGTGCCGCAGATTCAACAGCACGGTGCCGTTGCCGCGCCATTGGTAGGTGGTGGTGAAGCTGCCGCCGCCCAGTGAGCGGCTGCCTTCGCCAGCGGCCGGAGTTTTTTCTGGTTGCAGGACGATGGATTCGTCATGAAGGTTGCTGCCGGCATGCACTGTTGCTGCTGCGGATGTCATGTTGTTTCTCCTCTGGATGAATGGACGGTGGCGCCAGGCGGCACGACGGCTGCCAATGCCTCGCCAGGCGTTGCCGCAGCTTAGGATTGGCCGGGCCCGGCCACCATCCAGCTTGTTGAGGAGGGCATCCTTCAAGCAGAGGAGAAAGCCGCAGCGGTGGCAAGCTGCGTTTTTCTCAAACGTTCTCACGCCACCGTCACGCCTTTCCAGAACGCCACGTGGTCTTTGATCTCGGCTGCCGCGGGCAGCGGCTCCGGGTAATACCAGACGGCATCCTGGTTGATGGCGCCATTGACGTTCAGGCTGTAGTAGTGCGCCTGGCCTTTCCATGGGCAGGCGCTGCGGTGGTTGCTGAAGGTCACGTAATCGCGGTTCAGGCTGCTGGCGGGAAAGTAGTGATTCCCTTCAACGATGACCGTGTTGTCGCTTTCGGCCAGCGTTACACCGTTCCATGTGGCTTTCATCGGGCTTGCTCCTGTGGGGGATGGGTCAAGCGCCAAGCGTACCGCGTTGATGTGACGCAGCGGTGCCGGCTGCGGCGCTGCACGGCATTCGCGCTGGCCGGCGTCGACCGAACAAGCCCTAAACTGCGCTGTGATGCATGCTTTTTTTGACCTCGCCAGCCGCTGTTGCAGCCGCCTGCGCGCCGCTTGCACCGCCAGCTTTTGTCGTTCTCGCCCGGCCCGCTGGGCCGTGCTGGCTGGCACCGCCGTGGCGTTGGCAGGCTGCGCCAGTGGTCGCGGAGCGGTGTCGCTGGGCGCACCTGTGACCGCGGCGGCGGCCTGGCAGGCGCCATTGCCTCACCAGGGCCAGGCAGCTGATCTGACCCAATGGTGGCAGCAGTTTGACGACCCCTTGCTGGCGCCGTTGATCGACGCGGCCGAAGCCGCCAGCCCCGACATTGCCGCCGCGCGCGCGCGCATCGCACAGGCGCGCGCCACCCGGGTGGCCGCGGGCGCCGCATTGGCGCCGTTGTCAGACGCCAGCCTCAGCGCCCAGCGCACCGGCGCCGATGCGACCAGTGGCCTGCCGACCTTGACGCGGCTGGCCGCCAGCGTCAACGTGGCCTGGGAAATCGACGTGTTCGGCGGCTTGAGCGCCGCGCGCAACGCGGCGCAGGCCCGCCTGGAA
>JANXMO010000143.1 GCA_025354615.1 Burkholderiales bacterium
GGTGACTGCATCAAACCCAGCAATTGCGACAGCAGCACTTCCTTGCTCGGAATGGCAGCCAGCGCTTTCACGCCGTCGGCATTTAAAGCCTTGCCGGCATAAGCCCCACCTTTGACGACCAGCTTGTCATTGCCTTTGGCAAAGTCGGCAATGACTTTGGCCGCGGCAACGGCATCTTCAGAAAAACCGTAGATCAGCGGGCCGACCATGCTCTCCGTCGCGACCTCGAACGGCGTGCCGGCGACGGCGCGACGGGCGAGTGTGTTCTTCAGCACGTGAAGGTACACCCCTTTGTCGCGCGCATCACGGCGCAGTTTGTTCAAGTGTTCGACGGTGAGGCCACGGTATTCGGCCAACGCCAGCGTTTGCGACCGTGCGACTTGCGCGGCCACATCCGTCACCACGGCGGCTTTTTCGTTGCGATTGAGACTCAAAGGTCTGCTCCTCACTTTACGCACCCTTGGCCCTGACGGGTTGCGGATGCACCGGATTCAGCGATCAACCGTCGCGGACTCACATCCGTTCGGGCGGTACCGCCATCTGCGCTGGCTTGTTGCATTGCCTGGCGATGCCAGACTTTGCCGTCGATTAAGCAGCCCATCGGGCCGCACCAGCGGTCTTGGACGACCTGTTACCGGCTTGCACCGGCCAACAGCCCACCCAACTTTGTCAACCCAGCGCGGAACCCGCGCCAGATTCAAGCTGAAAAATCAAGAACTTGCCGATGCGGCGTTGATGGAAGCCACGTCAACGCGCGCGCCCACACCCATCGTGGACGACACAGCCACTTTGCGCAGATAGATCCCTTTGCTGGAGGCCGGCTTGGCCTTGTTCAAGGCTTCAATCAGCGCGCGCAAATTACCGGCCAGCTTGTCCGACTCGAACGAACGGCGGCCAATGGTGGCGTGCACGATGCCACCTTTGTCAACGCGGAACTGAACCTGGCCCGCCTTGGCATCGCGCACCGCCTGCGCCACATTGGGCGTCACCGTTCCAACTTTCGGGTTGGGCATCAAGCCGCGCGGCCCGAGGATCTGACCCAGCGTACCGACCACCCGCATGGTGTCGGGCGACGCAATGACAACATCAAAGTTCAAGTTGCCAGCCTTGACCTGTTCGGCCAGGTCTTCCATGCCGACGATGTCAGCACCGGCAGCGCGGGCCTCATCGGCCTTCGCGCCTTGCGCAAACACCGCCACCCGCTTGGTCTTGCCGGTGCCATTGGGCAGCACCACCGCGCCACGAACCACCTGGTCCGACTTCTTGGCGTCAATGCCGAGCTGCACCGCCACGTCGATCGACTCATCGAACTTGGCAGTGGCACAGTCCTTTACCAGCGCCAGGGCGTTGTCTATCGCGTACAGCTTGTTGCTGTCGACCTTGCCTGCCATGGCCTTTTGGCGTTTGGTCAGTTTTGCCATGTCAAACACCCTCCACCGTGACGCCCATCGAACGGGCGGAACCTGCAATCGTGCGAACCGCGGCGTCCAAGTCGGCAGCCGTCAGGTCTTTCATCTTCGCCTTGGCGATTTCTTCGATTTGCGCCCGCGTCAGCTTGCCCACCTTTTGTGAGTTGGCCTTGGGTGAGCCTTTGTCCAGCTTGATCGCCTTCTTGATCAGCACCGTTGCGGGTGGCGTCTTGAGGATGAACGTGAACGATTTGTCAGCAAACGCGGTGATGACAACCGGCAGCATCAGCCCGGGTTCCATTGCAGAAGTCTGGGCGTTGAACGCCTTGCAGAACTCCATGATGTTCAAACCGCGCTGGCCCAGAGCCGGGCCGATTGGAGGAGACGGGTTGGCTTTGCCTGCAGGAATTTGCAGCTTGATAAAGCCGATGATCTTTTTGGCCATGAAAATCCTTTAACGGAAAGCAGGCTGGCGCCACGCCAGCTTGCTTCCTGAGTGCAAACGCCAAGTTTGAAATTTGCAACGAAGGATGCAAATTTCCCTTGGCTCCTCGAGCCGGTGTCACGCCACCAGCAGCAACGGGCAGCTTGAAAGCGCTGCCAGGCTTTTGAAATTCAAACCTTTTCGACCTGCGCGAAATCGAGTTCAACCGGCGTCGAGCGACCGAAAATGGTGACCGAAACCCGTACTTTGGATTTGTCGTAGTTGACGTCTTCAACAGCGCCGTTAAAGTCAGTGAACGGGCCGTCTTTGACACGAACCAGCTCGCCCACCACCCATTCCACTTTGGGCCGCGGCTTCTCGATGCCTTCTTGCATCTGATTGACGATCTTCATCACCTCGGCTTCGGAAATCGGCGAGGGCCGATTCTTGGCGCCCCCCACAAAACCCGTCACCTTGCTGGTGTGCTTCACCAGATGCCAGGTGTCGTCGCCCATTTCCATTTCGACCAGCACATAACCAGGAAAAAAACGACGCTCGGTGACGGCTTTCTTGCCGTTTTTAAGCTCGACCACTTCTTCCATCGGCACCAGAATGCGGCCGAATTTGTCTTGCAGTTCCGAACGGTCAATGCGTTCACGCAGATTGCGCTCAACGGCCTTTTCCATGCCGGAGTAAGCGTGCACAACGTACCACCGCTTGTTGGAAGGCGTCAGCGGGGCGACAGCCGCCGCTTGAGGAACTTCCTCTGCAGGTGACAGTTCAGGAGGCATTGCGGTTTGATCGTTCATACAAGCGCCTTCTTCACCGCTTCCAACCGAGAACCAGGTCGTACAAAACCCACTCGAGGGTTTTGTCCGTCATCCAGAGAAATAAAGCCATGACAAAGACGAACGCAAACACGTAACCCGTCATTTGCATGGCCTCTTTGCGCGACGGCCAGACCACCTTGCGAACTTCCTTGACCGAGTCCTGTCCGTAGGCAATCAATTGCCGACCAGGCTCAGCCGTGAAGAACAACGCCACGGCGGCAATCATCACCACCGCGAGCGCCATGACACGCAGCCACAAATCCTGCTTGCCCAGCGCATAAAAAACCACCACTGCCGCCACCACCAAACCTGCAGCGGCAATCAGCTTGGCCTTGTCAGCACCCGTGGAAACAGTTTCAACAGTCGGATTCGCCATTTTCTTTCATCACTGCCCGCACATCACGCCAAACCTAAGCGCGATCCAGGAAAACGAACCAACAAATAACAACCAAACCGACCTGCGGTGGCAGGGGCGGAGGGCCTCGAACCCCCAACCTCTGGTTTTGGAGACCAGCGCTCTGCCAATTGAGCTACGCCCCTGTTGCAAGCCCTTAAAAAAGCTTACGCGATGATTTTCGCCACCACGCCTGCACCGACGGTGCGTCCGCCTTCGCGAATCGCAAATCGCAGGCCTTCTTCCATCGCAATGGGGTTGATCAGCTTGACGGTGATGCTGACGTTGTCGCCGGGCATGACCATTT
>JANXMO010000150.1 GCA_025354615.1 Burkholderiales bacterium
ACGCGGTCGTGCACTTGGCGTGACGATGCAATTGCCAGAAACCGATCGCTACAGCCTCGACAAGGAAAGGATGTTGTCGACCATTTCCGTGTTGTTCGGTGGGCGAATTGCAGAGGAAGTTTTCATGCACCAGATGACCACTGGGGCCAGCAATGACTTTGAACGCGCCACACAAATTGCGCGTGACATGGTGACGCGCTACGGTATGACGGACGAATTGGGTCCGATGGTGTATGCCGAAAATGAGGGTGAAGTTTTCCTGGGCCGTTCGGTCACCAAAACAACCACGATGTCAGAGGAAACCATGCGCAAGGTTGATGGTGTGATCCGTCGAATCATCGATGAGCAATACGCTATTGCACGCAAGCACATTGAAGACCATCAAGACAAAATGCATGCGATGGCAAAAGCCCTGCTGGAATGGGAAACGATTGACAGTGACCAGATTGAAGACATCATGAACGGCAAGCCGCCGCGTCTTCCAAAGGACTGGACGCCTAACCCAAATCGTCCCAGTGGCCCTGCAGCCCCTGTGGCGGCAGACAACGCGCACGTTGCGGCATAGGCCTTCAAACAAGCGCTGACTGTGTGCAACAAGATTTAAGGCAAGGTTAGCTTTGCTTTAAACACGGCTGTCCCCAAGCAACTTGTACAGCCAGCGTTGCCCTGAAAAACAAGGTGTCTTTGATGACTGCCGCTGTCTGGCGCACGTCACGCTTTGCCGTTGATCTGACGAAACCCGTCGTCATGGGAATTGTCAATCTCACCCCCGATTCATTTTTTGACGGCGGGCAGTTGACGAGCAAACAGCATGCAATCGATCACTGCAAGCGCTTGCTGGATGAGGGTGCTGACATACTCGACTTGGGCGCCGAGTCCACTCGTCCCGGCGCAGAGTCTGTTGCCTTGGATGATGAACTGCGGCGTTTGATGCCGGTGCTTGAGGCTGCAGTTCAACTCAATTGCCCCGTCTCGGTGGATACGATGAAACCTGATGTCATGCAGGCAGCATTGGCGGCGGGTGCCGACATCATCAACG
>JANXMO010000210.1 GCA_025354615.1 Burkholderiales bacterium
GTCCTGCGCCAACTGGGTGTTCTCGGCGCTGTCGGTCGAGTGCCAATGGTCAAAGCCGATGTGAAAACCTTCGAGGTACTGCGCACGGCCGGCGGCAATCGTCTGCACGAACTGCTGCGGCGTTTGGCCGGCCTTTTCCGCGGCGATCATGATGGGCGCGCCGTGCGCGTCATCGGCGCCGACAAAGTGCACCAGATGCCCTTGCATGCGCTGGAAGCGCACCCAAATATCGGCCTGGATGTACTCCATCATGTGGCCGATGTGGAACGGCGCATTGGCGTAGGGCAGGGCGGTGGTGACGAAGAACTGGCGTGGCATGTGTGGCTCCTACCGGCAGGGAAGCGCGGAAGTTTAGGGCGCTCTCGCTGCGCTAGACTGCCGCGCCCTGCAGCCGCGCCCGCTGGGCGCGGTGCTTGCCGCCATGCCGGCTCTCCCTGCTGCGCATTTTTGGACCCTTGATGCCCGTTACTGAAACCCTGCTGCTCGATGCGCTCAAAGCCGTTGTCGACCCGAATACTGGTTGCGACTTCGTCAGCACTCGGCAGGTCAAAAACCTGCGCATCAACAACGGCCGGGTCGCTTTTGACCTTGCGCTCGGTTACCCCGCGAAAAGCCAGCTTGACGCACTGCGCCAGCGCTTGGTGAGTGCGGCACTCTGTGTTGCCGGGGTGGATGTGGCTGACGTGCAGATCACCACCGAGGTCGTGGCGCACGCGGTGCAGCGCGGCGTGCCGTTGCTGCCGCAGGTCAAGAACATCATTGCCGTGGCCTCAGGCAAGGGCGGCGTGGGCAAGAGCACCACCGCCGTCAACCTGGCGCTGGCGCTGGCCGCCGAAGGCGCCGCGGTCGGGCTGCTGGATGCGGACATTTACGGCCCGAGCCAGCCGATGATGATGGGCTTGGGCGGCAGCCAGCCCGACAGCGCCGACGGCAAGCTGATGGAGCCGCTGGAAAATCACGGCGTGCGGGTGATGTCGATCGGCTTTCTCGTCGACACCGACAGTCCAATGGTGTGGCGTGGCCCGATGGCCACGCAGGCGCTCGACCAGCTGCTGCGGCAAACGCGCTGGGGGGCGTTGGACTATCTGGTCGTCGACATGCCGCCCGGCACCGGCGACATCCAACTGACGTTGTCGCAACGCGTGCCGCTGACGGGCGCCGTCATCGTGACAACGCCGCAAGACATCGCGCTGCTCGACGCCCGCCGTGGCGTCAAGATGTTCGAAAAAGTTGGCGTGCCGATTCTTGGCGTGGTCGAGAACATGGCGGTGCACCGGTGCTCGAATTGCGGCCACCTGGAACATGTTTTCGGCGCCGATGGCGGCAAGCGCATGGCCGAGGAGTTTGGCGTCGGCTACCTGGGCGCGCTGCCGCTGTCGATCCGCATCCGCGAGCAGGCCGATTCCGGGCGGCCGACCATGGTCAGCGAACCTGACGGTGACATTGCCGCGCTGTACCGATCGGTGGCCTTGCAAGTGGCGGCCCGCATTGCACAGCGAACAAAAGACTTTTCGTCGAAGTTCCCCACCATTTCCATCTCGCGTGACACCTGAGCCATGACCATCAAGAGCGACAAATGGATACGCCGCATGGCGCTTGAGACCGGCATGATCGAGCCGTTCGAGCCGCAGCAGGTGCGCCAATCGCCGCAGGGCGAAAAAATCGTCAGCTACGGCACGTCGAGCTACGGCTATGACATCCGCTGCGCACCGGAATTCAAGGTGTTCACCAACATTTACAGCACCGTGGTCGACCCGAAGAACTTCGACGAGAAAAGCTTTGTCGACATCCACGGCGACGTCTGCATCATCCCGCCCAACAGCTTTGCGCTGGCGCGCACCGTCGAGTACTTCCGCATTCCGCGCAACGTGCTGACGATTTGCCTGGGCAAAAGCACGTATGCGCGCTGCGGCATCATCGTCAACGTCACGCCCTTCGAGCCGGAATGGGAAGGCTTTGTGACGCTCGAATTCAGCAACACCACGCCGTTGCCAGCCAAGATTTACGCGGGCGAGGGCTGCGCGCAAGTGCTGTTCTTCGAGAGCGATGAGGTCTGCGAAACCAGCTACAAAGACCGCGGCGGCAAATACCAGGGCCAGCAAGGCGTGACCTTGCCCAAAACGTGATGCCCGGCGCAGCACACCACCGGAGACGGCAATGAAGTGGGAAGGCAACCGCGAAAGCGACAACGTGGAAGACGCGCGGGGCCGCTCGGGCGGTGGCGGCGTGTCGCTTGGCGGCGTCAGCATCGGCTCGGTGGTGATCGCGCTGGTGGCGGGCTGGGCGTTCGGCATCAACCCGCTGACGGTGCTGGGGCTGCTCAATGGCGGCGGCGCGCCGCAGCAGGTGCAGCAAGGCCCGGCGGGCGGCGCGCCACCGGCGTCCGACCGCATGGGCCAGTTCGTGCGCACCGTGCTGGCCGACACCGAAGACGTGTGGCGGGCGCAGTTCCGCCAAGCCGGCATGACCTACCGCGAGCCCAAGCTGGTGCTGTTCTCAGGCAGCTACCCGACCGCCTGCGGCCGTGGTGACGCTGCAGCCGGGCCGTTTTACTGTCCCGGCGACCAGAAGGTCTATATTGATTTGAGCTTTTATGAGGTGATGCGCACCCGCCTTGGCGCGCCGGGCGACTTTGCGCAGGCTTATGTGATTGCGCACGAGGTGGGCCACCATGTGCAGAACCTGATGGGCATCAGCGGCAAAGTTGACGCACAGCGCGGCCGAGTCAGTGAGGCGCAGCAAAATGCCCTCAGCGTGCGGCTGGAGCTGCAGGCCGACTGCTTCGCAGGCGTCTGGGCGCACGACGCGCAAAGCGCCCGCCAATTGTTGGAGCAAGGCGATGTGGAAGAAGCGCTGAACGCGGCCGCGCAGATCGGTGACGACGCCTTGCAACGCAAATCCCGCGGCACCGTGGTGCCTGAATCATTCACCCACGGCAGCAGCGCGCAACGCGTTGCCTGGTTCAAGCGCGGCCTGGAAACGGGCAGCGTGACGCAGTGCAATACCTTCGAAGCCGCGCGTCTGTAGCAGCCACTGCTTTGCAAGATGAAGCAATGCGGTCCGATGGCCCCGGTTTTTGATCGATGACCTACAGCGTCAAGGAAATCTTCTACACCTTGCAGGGCGAGGGCGCTCAAGCGGGGCGCCCGGCGGTGTTTTGCCGTTTTGCCGGCTGCAACCTGTGGAGCGGGCGCGAGGCTGACCGGGCGAGTGCCGCCTGCCGTTTCTGTGACACCGACTTCGTGGGCACCAATGGCGACGGCGGTGGCAAATTCAACGACGCAGCGCTGCTGGCGGCGCGCATTGCGTCGTCATGGCCGGTGGCGGATCGGCAGTATCGCTTCGTCGTGCTGACCGGTGGCGAGCCACTGCTGCAGGTCGATGCGGCGTTGATCGAGGCCTTGCACCAACAGGGTTTCGAAATTGCGGTCGAAACCAACGGCAGCTTGCCGGCGCCGGCTGGTATCGACTGGCTCTGCGTCAGTCCCAAGGCTGGCGCGCCGTGGCTGCAGCGCAGCGGCAGCGAGCTGAAAGTGGTGTGGCCGCAGCCCAGCCTGGCGTGGGATGAACTGGAATCGGCTGACTTTGCCCATCGCTTTCTGCAGCCTATGGACGGCGCGCAAAGCGCCGACAACCTGGCTGCCTGCATCGCACAGTGCCTGGCGCGGCCAGCATGGCGGCTGAGCCTGCAAACCCACAAAATCACGGGTATTCGATGAATTTCGATGTTTCGCAGCGTTTTTATTTCGAGGCGGCGCATACGCTCAACCGCTGCATCGACACGGCCAGCAGCCGCCGCGTGCATGGTCACACCTATCAAGCTGAAGTGACCGTGCGCGGCCCGCGCGACCCGGCGACCGGCATGGTGATCGACATCGGCCTGTTGCAACGTGAAATTGCCGGCGTTCGCGAGGCGCTCGACCATGTTTTGCTTGACGAAGTGCCCGACCTCGGTACGCCGACGCTGGAAAACCTGTGCGCCTATGTTGCGCGGCGGCTGCAGGCGCTGCAGCCGCCGCTGGTGGCGGTGCGCGTGTGGCGCGAAGCCAGCGGCGACAGCTGCTGCCTGCGGCTGTGAGCGCAATGGTGGCAGGGCTTGTGCCATGCACTCTCCCTCACCCCAACCCTCTCCCGCAGGCGGGAGAGGGGGTGGCTCTTTATTGAGAAAGTCCCTTCAAGTTCATTGATGCCGGCTGCTAAAACCCGGCTGGCAGCAGCACGCTGCGGTCGATCTGGTCGATCGACGTATGGCCGCAAAAGGCCATCGTCAAATCGAGTTCGCGCTGGATGATTTCCAAGCATTGTGTGACGCCGGCCTCGCCGCGCGCCCCCAGGCCATACAAGAACGGCCGGCCGATCAAGGTGCCTCGCGCGCCTAGTGCCCGCGCTTTCAGCACATCCTGGCCGCTGCGGATGCCACCATCCATCCAGACTTCGATGCGTTGGCCGACGGCCTCGACAATCGCCGGTAGCGCCCGGATGGACGACGGCGCACCGTCCAGCTGGCGGCCGCCATGGTTG
>JANXMO010000263.1 GCA_025354615.1 Burkholderiales bacterium
ATTCAGATGAGCCGTCATGGTCGATGCGGGCGGCGCTGAGCTGGCCGCCCCAGACGCAGCCGGTGTCCAGCGGCAGTAAATCAGGCCGGCGGGCGAGTCGTAATGCGGACCAATGGCCGAAGGCGATCGGTTGGCCAGTGCTGCGGCGCTTCGGCGCATCAAACCAGGCGGTGTGCCCGGGCGGTGCGGCCGTCAGGTTTCCTTTGGTTTTGAAGTCGAGCGTGCCATCAGCGCCAACGAAGCGCATGCGTGTCAATGCGTTGACGGCAAAGCGCAGCTGTTCAGCGGGCGTGCGGCAGGTGTCCCACCGTGCGGGTGTGTTGCCGAACAACTCGGCCCATGCGTCGGCTCCCGGCGGCTCGCGCAGGCAGGTTTCGACGGCCGAGGCCATGCGCAAGGTGGTGGCTACATCCCACGGCGGCGGCACGCCAGCGTGCACCATCAACCAGCCGCGCTCCAGCCAGGCCAGCCGGCGCTCGCGCAGCCAGGCCACCCATTCCTCGCGGTCGGGTGCGCTCAGAAGCGCGTCGAGCGTGTCACCCGGGCGCAGGCGCCGCACGCCGGCCGCCACGGCCAGCAAGTGCAGGTCGTGGTTGCCCAGCAAGCAGGTGGCGGCATTGCCGAAGGTGCGCAGCAGGCGCAGCGTGCCAAGGCTGTCAGGGCCACGGTTGACCAGGTCGCCCAGCACCACCAGCCGGTCGCGCGAAGGGGAAAAATCTATTTTTTTCAGCAGCCGTGCCAACGCATCGCAGCAGCCCTGAACATCGCCGATCAAGTAAAGCATCGGGTGATTCTGCTACGCTGCATTTCCCCTGGCTTGCGCGCGCCGCATGGACGTTGCCCTTTTGCTCTTCCTGATTTTTGTCAATGCACTGTTTGCGATGTCGGAAATGGCGCTTACTGCCAGCCGCAAGGCGCGGCTACAGGTGATGGTGGAAACGGGGGACGCCGGCGCACGTGCCGCCATGGCGCTGCACGACGACCCGACGAAGTTCCTGTCCACGGTGCAGATCGGCATCACCTCGATCGGCGTGCTCAACGGCATCGTGGGCGACGCCGCGTTTTCCGAGCCGTTCGCCGGCTGGCTGCATGCCGCGTTTGATATTCCATTGCGCGCGGCCCACGTCACCGCCACCGCGATGGTGGTCATCATCATCACGTTTCTGACCATCATTTTTGGCGAGCTGGTGCCCAAGCGACTGGGCCAGATGTACCCGGAATCGGTGGCGCGGCTGGTGGCGCAGCCGATGGACTGGCTGTCGCTGATCGCGCGGCCGTTCGTGTGGTTGTTGTCGTTTTGCACCGAGGGCACGCTGCGTCTGCTGGGCATTCGCGGCGGGCCGAACCGCAGCGTGACGGAAGAGGAAATTGCCGCCAGCCTTGAAGAGGGGCTCGATGCCGGCGTGATCGAAGCGCAAGAGCACCAGATGGTGCGCAATGTGTTCCGCCTCGACGACCGGCAGGTCGGCTCGATGATGATCCCGCGCGCCGAGATGGTCTGGCTGGATGCTGCCGCCAGCCCCGACGAAGTGCTGCAGATCATCAGCACCGAGGAACATTCCCGCTACCCGGTCTGCCGCGGCTCGCTGGCTGACGTGCTGGGCGTGGTCTCTGCGCAAAGCCTGCTGCAGCAGGTCATGCACGGCGGTGGCCCGCTGGATGTGATGAAACGGCTGCAGCCGCCGGTGTTCGTCCCGGAAACGCTGACCGGCATGGAGCTGCTCGACCAGTTCCGCATGTCGAGCGCGCAGCTGGTTTTCGTGGTCGATGAATACGGCGAGGTGCAGGGCATGATCACCGTGCGGGACGTGCTCGAAGCCATCACCGGCGAGTTCGCCACGCCCAGCGGCGACGACGCTTGGGCGGTACAGCGCGACGATGGCAGCTGGCTGTTCGACGGGCTGATTCCGGTGCCGGAACTGAAAGACCGGCTGGCACTGAAGGAGTTGCCCGAAGAAGACCGCGGCCGCTACAACACGCTGG
>JANXMO010000610.1 GCA_025354615.1 Burkholderiales bacterium
GGCTACGGCGACTTCGGCGGCCAAACGCTGGTTCCAGGCACCACCGTGACCATCCCCGCTCATACCGTTCCTGGCACGCCTGGCGGCTCGCACGCCAGTTCGGGTGACCCGTTCAACATCGGGCTCAACAACAACGGCCCTTCGTTCTCCGGTAGAGCCGCCTTGCCGCCCGGAGCCGCCGGTTTCAACGTGACGTTTTCACCCGCGGCGGTTCCCGAGCCCACCACGGGCGCGCTGCTGCTGAGCGGTTTGGCGGCCGTGGCGTTGGTGGCACGCCGTCGGCGCGCCAGTTGAGGTTGTGATGGGCGCTGTTGCGGCGCCCGTCAGCCACCGCGGCGGCGGGCCCGCCTCGTCACGGCCTTGACGCCGTGACGATCAGGCCTCAATACATCGCCATCGACAACTTGCGCCGGTAACTGTCGATCACCGGGTCGGAAGGGCCGACATAGGCAGCGCCGGCAATTTCCAGGGCGCCTTTGGCAGGGCCGACGGCATCGGCTTTGGCGGGCTTGGGTTTGGTCATCAGTTCGAGGATGGCGACGAAGGTCTTGCGGGCCAGGCTGTCGTGCCAGGCCTTGTCGCGCAGGATGATTTCGAGCAGCTCGTCCATTGCGGCGGTGAAGTCTTGGGCCGCGAAATGCCGCTGCGCCAGCTCGAAACGCGCGTCGAAATCGCGTTTGTTGGCGGCAATCGCAGCGGCCAGGGCGTCGGCGGCACGCGCCTGAGCGGCTTTTTCGCAAGCGTCGATCCAGTGGCCGCAGGCAATCAGCAGCGGGTCGGTCATGACCTTGGCGGCAACCGCGTCATAGGCCTGGCGCGCTTCTTCCACCCGGTTGGCTTGCAGCAACGCGCGCAACAGCGCGCAGCGTGCCGGCAGGTCGGTCGGGTTGGCGGCAACGGCGGCTTGCAATCGAGGCAGCGGGTTGGTGTCGTCATCCGCACCCGCGGCCGGCAGGTCGTTTGCCATATCGGCTTCGTCAGCGTCAGCCATGGCGCCGGTGCTGGGCACATGGGTGTCGAGAAACTGGCGTATTTCAGCTTCGGGCAGCGCGCCCACGAACCCGTCGACCGGCTGGCCATCTTTGAACAACACGCAAAACGGAATACTGCGAACGCCGAACATTTTGGACAGCTGGGCGGCAATGTCCGGCTGGTCGTCGGAATTCAGCTTTGCCAGCTTGAAGCGGCCGGCATAGGCCGTCTCCAGCTTTTCCAGCAGCGGCCCCAAAGCCTTGCAGGGGCCGCACCAGGGCGCCCAGATGTCGAGCAACACCGGCTGCGCCAGCGACGCGGTGATGAGCTCGGGTTCAAAATTTTGCAGCGTGATGTCGATCATGTCGAAGGGCCTGGTGAACGGGTTCTGGCGGGTTTCAGTGGGTCGGGAACGGGTTCAGGGTACGGAACGCGCCGCCTACAATCCGCAGCTTTCCGCATCTGGAGCGAACACGATGAGCGCCGCCCCGGTTTTGGTGGGTGTGGTGATGGGGTCCAGCAGTGACTGGCCCACCCTGCGCACCGCGACCCAGATTCTCGCCGAGTTCGGCATCGCTTTCGAGGCCTGTGTCGTCTCGGCCCACCGCATGCCGGACGACTTGTTCGCGTATGCCGAAGCGGCGGCCGGGCGCGGGCTGGTTGCCATCATTGCCGGTGCCGGCGGCGCGGCGCACCTGCCCGGCATGCTGGCCGCCAAAACCACCGTGCCGGTGCTGGGCGTGCCGGTCGCCAGCCGGCATTTGCAGGGCGTCGATTCGCTGCACTCGATCGTGCAGATGCCGCGCGGCATTCCGGTGGCCACGTTTGCCATTGGCAGCGCCGGCGCCGCCAATGCCGCCTTGTTCGCCGTCGCCATGCTGGCCACCACCCAGCCGGTGTTGCGCGACCAGCTCGACGCCTTTCGCGCCCGGCAGACCGCCGTCGCGCGGGCGATGACGGCCGAGCTGGTGACCACACCGGAAGACACCGCGACATGAGCGATGAAATGAGCGCGGCCACGCCGCCACCGCCGCCGCCGCCGTTCATCGCTCCCGGCGCCACGTTGGGCGTGATGGGCGGCGGCCAGCTCGGCCGCATGTGGGCCCATGCGGCGCAGCAACAGGGCTATGCCACGGCGGTGCTCGACCCGGACGTCAACAGCCCCGCCGGCGCCGTAGCGCACCTGCACGTGCGCAGCGGCTATCTGGACGCCGCCGGTCTGCAACAGCTGGCCGCCGCCAGCGCCGCCATCACCACCGAATTTGAAAACGTGCCGGCTGAAGCGCTGCAACAGCTGGCCGCGTGCCGGCCGGTGGCGCCGGCGGCCGCGGCGGTGGCCGTGTGCCAAGACCGCGCGCTGGAAAAGGCGCATTTCATGCGCTGCGGCGTGCCGTGCGCGCCGCATGTGCTGATTGAAACTGCCGCGCAGCTGGCGGCGGTTGACGCCGCGCTGCTGCCCGGCATTTTGAAGACCGCCCGGCTGGGCTATGACGGCCGCGGCCAGGTGCGCGTTGCGTCACGCGAGGAACTGGCGGCGGCCTGGGCGGCGTTGCAGCACGCGCCAGCAGTGTTGGAGGCGCGCTTGCCGCTGGCGCATGAAATCAGCGTCATCGTGGCGCGCAGCGCGGCCGGCGAGCAGGTGCATTTCCCGCCACAGCACAACCTGCACCGCGACGGCATCCTGGCCGTCACGCAAGTACCGGCGCCCGGCGTGTCGGCCGCGCTGCAAGACGAGGCGATTGCCGCCGCGCACCGCATTGCCGAGTCGCTGGCGTACGTTGGCGTGCTGTGCGTCGAATTTTTCGTGCTGCAGCACGAAAAGGGCAGTGGCGCGCGGCTGGTTGCGAATGAAATGGCGCCGCGCCCGCACAACTCCGGCCACTACAGCATCGACGCTTGCGATGTTTCGCAGTTCGACCTGCAAGTGCGCACCATGACCGGCGCGCCGTTGACCGCGCCGCGCCTGCACAGCGCTGCCGTGATGCTGAACCTGCTGGGCGACCTGTGGTTCGCGGCGGGCGCCCATCCTGTCGACCCCTCCGAGCCCGACTGGGCGCGGGTGCTCGCACTGCCCGGCGCCCATCTGCACCTCTACGGCAAGGCCGAAGCGCGGCCGGGCCGCAAGATGGGTCATTTGACGGTGACGGCGGCAAGCGCCACAGAGGCGCGTGCGGTGGCCTTGCAGGCCGCGGGCGTGCTCGGCATCGCGGCGTTCTAGACGCCTGGCATGTGGCTGGACGCCAGCGACCCGAGCGCGATCGAGCGCGCCGCCGATGTGCTGGCGGCGGGCGAGCTGCTGGCTTTCGCGACTGAAACCGTTTATGGCTTGGGCGCACGGGCCGACGACGACGCGGCGGTCAACCGCATTTTTGCCGCCAAAGGCCGCCCGGCCGACCACCCATTGATCGTTCACGTGGCCGATGCCAGCGCCGCCCAACAGCACGCAGCGGTGTGGCCGGTGGCGGCTCAGCGGCTGGCATCGGCCTTTTGGCCCGGCCCGCTGACGGTGGTGGTGCCGCGCCGCGCCGGCGTGGCGGCGGCCGCCGCGGGCGGCCACGCCACGCTGGCGCTGCGCTGCCCGGCGCACCCGGCGGCGCTAGCCTTGCTGG
>JANXMO010000275.1 GCA_025354615.1 Burkholderiales bacterium
CTGTGGGCCGGGCCCTTCGCATTGCTGCTGGCGGCGGGCTGGGCGCTGGCGCGCAGCATTCGCCAGCGCCGCCCGCGCGCGGACGATGAAGCCGAACTGGCACCGGCCGACGCGGCGCGCGCCCGCCGCCTGCTCGATCTTCCGCCTTCGAAAGAATCTTCACCGTCATGACGAGCTTTTGGTTCACCGCCGCGGCCATGGTGCTGCTGGCCCTGCTGTTCGTGCTGCTGCCCTTGCTGCGCAGCGGCCGGCCGGGCGCCGTGCCCGACGAACAGGCGCATCTGGCCGTGCTGCGCGAGCAGCTTGTCACACTCGAAGCCGAACGCGCTGCCGGCGCGCTCAGCGACGAGCAGCACGGCCGTGCGCGCCGTGACATCGAACGACGCGTGCTGGAAGAAGACGCCGGCGGCGAACGCCCGTTGCGCGGCGGGCGCTCACCGGCCACGGCCGCGGTGCTTGCGCTGGCCGTGCCATTGTTGGCCGTAGCGCTGTACCTGCACATCGGCCAGCCGCAAGCCCTGTCAACCGACGCCGCCCCGGCCGCAGGCACGGCCGCCCCTTCGGCTGACGTCGAGGCCCTGATCGCAAAACTCGCCGAACGCATGCAGGCGCAGCCAGATGACCCCAAAGGCTGGGCGCTGCTGGCGCGCGCCTACGCCAGCTTGCAGCGTTTCCCCGAGGCCCGCCAGGCATTTGACCGAGCGATTGCGCTGGCGCCGCAAAACCCCCAGCTGCTGGCCGACCAAGCCGACGTGCTGGCCGTGCTGCAAAACGGCCGGCTGGCCGGCGCACCGCAAGCGCTGATCGACCGTGCATTGGGCCTCGACCCGCGTCACCTCAAAGCACTAGCGCTGGCGGGCAGCGCCGCTTTCGAGCGCGGCGACTTCGTCGCCGCTACCGCCTATTGGACGCAAGCCCGCGCCGTCGCGCCAGCCGGCAGCGATTGGGTGGCACGCCTTGACAGCAGCCTGGCGGATGCGAAAGCCGCTGCGGCACAACAGTCGGCGGCGCTTGCGCAGGGGGCACTGCCGGCCGCGTCAGCGCCGGTTGTCAGCAGCAACAGCAACAGCAACAGCAACACCGGCGGCAGTCAGGTCCACAGCACCGGTAGCGCCGCCATCACCGGCCGCGTCAGCCTGGCCCCATCGCTGGCGTCGCAGGTATCGCCCAACGACACCGTTTTCGTCTTCGCCCGAGCCGCCCAAGGCCCGCGCATG
>JANXMO010000303.1 GCA_025354615.1 Burkholderiales bacterium
GACGATGCCCACCGCCACCATGGCCAGCACCAGCGCGCTGGCAAAGCTGCCCAGCACCTCGATCTTCCAGGTGCCAAAGGCGTAGCGGGCGTCACCCGCATGGCGGCGCGCCAGCGCGTAGGCCACCGCGGCCACGCCGAGCGCCAGCGCATGCGTACCCATGTGCCAGCCGTCAGCCAGCAAGGCCATCGAACCGGTCCACCAGCCGGCGGCAATTTCCGCCACCATGGTGACGAGGGTGACGGCGAGCACGGCGCGGGTGCCGCTTTCGCCGCGCCGGTTGCCGGCGTCGAAGACGTGGCTGTGCTGCCACGGGCTCAGGTCGTGTTGATGCGAGGGAAGCGGGTTCATGGCGACGCCTGTTCTCAAGTGGCCAGCGCGGCGGTCAGGCCGTCAATGCGCGACAGCACCTCGGGCGTGAGCCGTTCCACCACGTTGATCGCCGCCAGGTTGGCCTGCAGTTGCGACAGTTTCGACGCGCCGGTGATGACGCTGCTGACGTTCGGGTTCTTGACGGCCCAGGCAATCGCCAGCTGAGCCACGCTGCAGCGCAGTTCCGCGGCGACGGCTTCCAGTTGCCCGACGGCCGCGTTCCTTGCGGCATCGCGCAGCCCGGCGGCCAGAAAAGCCATTTCGGGGCGCGCGCCGCGGCTGTCGGTCGGCACGCCCTGGCGGTATTTGCCTGTCAATAGGCCGCTGGCGAGCGGGCTCCAGGTGGTCAGGCCGAGGCCGATTTCCTCATACAGCGGCGCGTACTCCTGCTCGACGCGGTGGCGGTGGAACAGGTGGTATTGCGGCTGCTCGACCACCGGCTTGTGCAGGTGGTGGCGTTCGGCCAGCAGCCAGGCACTGCGGATGTCGTCGGCACTCCATTCGCTGGTGCCCCAATACAGCGCTTTGCCCTGGCTGATGATGTCGCTCATCGCACGCACGGTTTCCTCGAGTGGCGTGAACGGGTCGGGCCGGTGGCAGTAGATCAGGTCGATGAAATCGAGCCCGAAGCGCTGCAGCGAGCCGTCGATCGCCTGCATCAGGTATTTGCGGTTCAGCGTGTTGCGGCGGTTGATGGCCGGGCCGTCGTCGTCCAGACCCCAGAAAAATTTGGTCGACACGATGTAGTTCAGGCGTGGCCACTTCAATGCGCGCAGCGCTGCGCCCATCAGCGTTTCGCTGGCGCCGCTGGCATAGACCTCGGCGTTGTCGAAGAAGTTGACGCCGGCGTCGAACGCCGCGGCCAGCATTTCGCGCGCAGCCGCGGCGTCAACCTGGTTGTGATAGGTGACCCACGAACCCAACGACAGCTCGCTGACCTGCAGGCCGCTGTGGCCGAGATGACGGTATTGCATGGCGGAACTCCTTGCATGGCGCTGATGAACCGCAAGCGTAGCGCAGCGTGCGGTCGTGCGCGCCAAAGGCGAGGCTGCATTTGCCGATGCGCCGATTCCACACGGCGGCGCTGGCTATCATCGTTCGATGACACCTTTGCAGCGTTTTGCCGAACGCCGCCACCGCCTGGCTGCCGCAATGGCCGCTGCCGGCGGCGGTTTGGCCGTGATTCCGACCGCGCCCGAGCGCACGCGCAATGCCGACAACGATTTCCCGTTTCGTTTCGACAGCAGCTTTCACTACCTGACCGGCTTTACCGAACCGCAGGCCTGGCTGTTGCTCGACAGCAGCGGGCGCAGCCTGTTGGCCTGCCGCCCGCGCGACCCTGAACGTGAAATATGGGACGGCTTTCGGCTGGGGCCGCAGGCGGCTGTGGCCACGCTGGGTGTTGATGCCGCGTGCAGCCTGGCCGAGCTTGAAACGTGCATCGAGCAACGGCTGGCTGGCCAGCCGGCGTTGTGGCTGCCTTGTGGCGTGCACGACGGGCTGGCGGCGCAAGCCGAGAGCTGGATGGGCCGGCTGCGCAGCCTGGCCCGCCACGGCGTCGAAGCGCCGCAGGCACAGCGTGATCTGTCGCCGCTGCTGGCCGAGTTGCGGCTGCGCAAGGATGCCGATGAACTGAACACCCTGCGCCGCGCCTGTGCCATTTCAGCCGGCGCGCATGTTCGCGCCATGCGCTTTTGCGCCGAGCGGCTGAGCAGCGGCGTGGCCAGCCTGCGCGAATACGAACTCGAAGCCGAGTTGCTGCATGAATTTCGCCGCCACGGCGCGCACGGCCCGGCCTACTCGAGCATCGTTGCCGCCGGGCCGAATGCCTGCGTGCTGCACCACGTGGCGGGTGACGCCGAACTGCGGCCGGGCCAGCTGTGCCTGATCGACGCCGGTTGCGAGCTGGACGGTTATGCCAGCGACATCACCCGCACCTTCCCGGCCAGCGGCCGCTTCAGCGCGCCGCAGCGTGAGCTGTACGAGCTGGTGCTGGCGGCGCAAGCCGCGGCCGTGGCCGCCACACGTCCCGGCGCCCGCCAGCGCGATGCGCACGCCGCTGCGGTGCGTGTGCTGGCGCAGGGCATGCTGGACACCGGCCTGTTGCCGGCCGACCGCCATGGCGGGCTTGATGACGTCATCGACAGCGCCGCTTACCGGCAATTTTTCATGCACGGCACCGGCCACTGGCTGGGCCGCGACGTGCACGACGTGGGCGAGTACCTGGCACTCGACGAAGCGCCCGTCGACCAACCCGATGACCGCGGCGGGCGCATCGTCAAAAAACCGTCGCGCGTGTTGCAGCCCGGCATGGTGGTGACGCTGGAACCCGGCCTGTACGTGCGCCCGGCGCCCGGTGTGCCCGAGCACTTCTGGCATCTGGGCATTCGCATCGAAGACGACGCGGTGGTCACCGCCAGCGGTTGCGAAGTGATCAGCCGCGGGGTGCCGGTGCAGGCCGATGACATTGAAGCGTTGATGCGATGAGCATGCATCGCTGTTGCCGGGTTGCGGGTGTTGCGGCTGCGGCCAGCCGTGTGGCAGGCATTGGAGGCCCGAATTGACATGAACCCGGCTGCGCCGCTGCGGCTCGCTGTTGTTGGCGCCGGCCCGGTCGGGCTGGCGCTGGCGCTGCTGGCGGCGCGCTCGCTGCCGCAGGCGCAGGTGCAGCTGTTCGACGCCCGTCCGCTGGCGTGCGACGTGGCGGCAGACCCACGCACGCTGGCCTTGTCCCTGGGCAGCGTGCAACTGCTGCAGCGGCTGGGCGCGTGGACGCCGGCAGTGGCCCAGGCCATCGACGAGGTGCACGTTTCACAGTTCGAGCCGGCGTTTGTGGGACGGCTGGGCCAGGTGCTGGGCGAGCCGCACGTGCGCATCCGTGCGGCGGACGAAGGCGTGCCCTCACTCGGCGCGGTGCTGGCTTACGGCGCGGTGGCGGCACCGCTGCAGCGCGCTTGGCTGGCTGCCTGCGAGCGCGCGCCCGCACGGCTCGGCAGCCGCTTCGGCCAAGCGGTGGCGGCAATCGTTCCGGTGGTCACGGCAGGCCGGGCCGCGGGCATTGACATTGAATCCGGCCGCACCGACCGTTTCGATCTGGCCGTGGTGGCCGAAGGCGGCGTCTTCAAGCCAGGCAGCGCGGTGTCGGCGGCAGCGGGCGTGGCCGCACCCGAACCGTTGCAACGTGACTACCAGCAAACGGCATGGGTCGGCACCGTGTCCCTGCGCGGCGGGCGTGCGGGAGTGGCGTATGAACGCTTCACCCGCCACGGCCCGGCGGCGCTGCTGCCGCTGGCGTCTGGCCGCGCCGCGCTCGTGTGGTGCGTTGACAGCCGTGACGACCCGGTGCGCCGACTCACCGACGCACAGCGCCTGACGGTTCTGGCCGGGCTGTTTCCCAACGAGGCGGGGGAGGTGGTCGGCTTGTCTCCGCTGCAGCCGTTCGCGCTGGGGCTGCGTGCGCAGCGCACGCTGGTGCACGGGCGAAGCATCTACATCGGCAACGCAGCGCAAACGCTGCACCCGGTAGCCGGCCAGGGCCTGAACCTGGGTTTGCGCGACGCCTTCACACTGGTGCGCGGCCTGATGCAAACGCGCCGGGTGGAATTGGACGCAGCGCTGCGCCGCCTGGAATGGCAGCGCGCGCCCGACCGTTGGGCGCTGATCGCCGCCACCGACGCGCTGGCCCGCGCTTTCACGCTGCAGCTGCCCGGCGCCGCGGCCGCTCGCGGGCTGGGGCTGGCCGCACTGCAGGCGCTGGCGCCGCTCAAATCAGCCCTGGCGCGCCACATGCTGTACGGCTGGCGTTGAGCAAAGCCATCGGGCGCCCGCGTCGTCGACGGCGGGCGCGGCCATGCCAAGCGCTATTGACCGCTTGGCGTCGTCCAGCCGATGTCTTTCAACAGCGGCAGCGTCAAGTCCCTGGGCGGGGCCACGGCGGTCGTCAAATCGCTGTTCAGGGTCGACTCCATCAGCTGGTTCGGGAACAGGCTGGGGTCCCAGTGCGACAGCGACGAGCCGCCGATCAGCGGATTCGGGTTGAACAGCCGCGGCCGGCCGCGGCTGTCGGTACCGGCGCGGCGCGAAGGGTCGGCGCCGAAGCGGCCTGCCACCACGCTTGCCCGCCCGCCGCCGCCAGACTGGCTGGCCGACGCCACGGCCGCCTTCAACGTCAGCCCGGCCGAGCGGCTGATGCCGACCGTGGGAATCGTTACCGTCGGATCGAAGCCGCCCAGCGCTGGCGGTGAGCCCGTGAGCGCATCGTCGATGATCAACACCGCCACAGCGCCGGCGTTCTGCGCGTTCTTGACTTTGGTCGTGAAGGCGCAATTGCCGCGGTCGATCAGCACCGCCTTGCCGGCCACCGGCGCCATGCGGACCGTGTTGAACGGATTGCAGCCGTCGGTGACGATGGTGGCCAGCGTGCCCAACGGGCCGGGCGAGACGATGGCCGGACCGAACGCCGCCGTGCCGTACTCATAGGCGCCGCTGGCGCCGGGCACCGCGGTGGTGATGTTGATCGTCGGCACGCTGCCCAGCGTGACTGCCGCGGCGGCCACGGTGGCCGGGCCGGTCCATACCAGTTGCAGCGGGTT
This sequence comes from Burkholderiales bacterium, assembly GCA_025354615.1. Lineage (GTDB taxonomy): Bacteria > Pseudomonadota > Gammaproteobacteria > Burkholderiales > Burkholderiaceae_C > JANXMO01. The sequence goes on from JANXMO010000303.1 coordinate 4,965, forward strand.
GACGGCCGAGGCCGCACGCTCCGCATCTGTCATGTAGAGCCAGGTTTTGCCGGTCGTGTTGTCTTGCATGAAGCCTTCCCAGATGCTGGGCAGGCCGAGATAGCGCGACCCGTCGCTGCCATCCACCGTCAGCACGGAAAAGCCCAGGCCGTGGCCCAGTTCATGCAGCAAGGTTTCGACCAGGCTGATCTTGCCGCTGCTGCGGCCGTCCAGCCCCAGGTAGAACGACGCGCCTTCAAGACACCCCGGCTGGCCCAGGTTGACGTTGAACTGCGCTTTGATGTCGGCGTTGCCGTAGCCGGAGCCGTCATCGGGCGTGCCGTCGGTCAGGTTGACGCCGGCCAGCTTGTTGGCCAGCGCCTGCGGGTACCAAGTGCCCGGCACGCCGTTGGTCACGTCGAACCAGATGTTCCAGGCGCTGGCGCTGCCCAGCACCGCAGCGCCCGCGTTACAGGCCAGCGCCTCCCAGCCGGCACTCACGGTGATCTTGACGTTGCTGGCCAGCGCCTGCTGCCAGAGGTCGGCCACGTAGCGGTAGACGTTGTAGCGCTGCTGGCCGAGCGTGGTGCCAGGGTTGTTGCCCACCGGCGCCACCGGCGTCGGGTCGTTGAAACCCACGCCGGGCGCATCGCGGCTGGTGACTTCGATGACAGCGGATGGCGCCAGCGCCTGGGCGCTGAAAGCCGCGCAGGCCAGTGCCAGCCCGGCCATCCAGGGCCGGGCAGCGGGCCACGACTTTGCTAGCGGACCCAGGGCACAAGAAGAGGTGAAAGGAAGGAACGGCGACGTCATGGGCTTCACTCCGTGGGCAGGGCTTGAGGGCGGGTGGCAGGCGCCGCGTTCAGCGCGGCATCGGCTTCCTCACGGCTTTGGAAGCACTGGTTCAACAAGCTGCCGTCAGGCTGGCGAACCAGCACCGAGTAGCTCATGAAGCTGTCGTTCAGCCGGGCGCCGCGCGCGCCGCTGGGGTGGAAGCGGTTCAACACGGGCGCTGACGCCGCCCGCGGGCTCACGCGAATGCGGCCCAGCGAGCGCGCTTCTTCAGGCGTTGCCGGGCGGAACGCGCCGCTGGTGGCGTCGCGCACCACGGTCTGACGGTCGCCGCCATGGGCCGCGGGGTCTTCCTGAGCGAGTGTCGGCAACGGCACCGCCGCCAAGGCCGTCAGCACAAGGCCGGCGCCGGCGCGGCGCGCGCCTCGCTTCAGCGAATTCAACATGGTGTTCTCCTGTGGGGCGAAAAATGCCAACGGCGGTTAGCCACTGCCTGGCGGGTGAGCGCCGCGCCGCCCTGTTACGTGGGGCGCGGAATTTGGTCAGCGGGCCGACTCTACGGGCAGGGATTGCCGCTGTCCAGGCCTTGGCAAGCCATTCCCCGGGTTGCGGGTGCTTGCCGGCGCAAGACATGCAGAATGGCCGCATGCGCATTTTGATTGCCGAAGACGACCAAGTGCTGGCCGATGGGCTGTTGCGTTCGTTGCGCCACGCCGGTTATGCGGTGGACTGCGTGGCCAGCGGCAGCGAGGCCGACACCGCGTTGTCGATGCAGGAATTCGACCTGTTGATCCTCGACCTCGGCCTGCCCAAAGTTCATGGCCTCGAGGTGCTGCGCCGGCTGCGCACGCGCGGCTCGGCGATGCCGGTGCTCATTTTGACCGCGGCGGACAGCATCGAGCAGCGCGTCAAGGGGTTGGACTTGGGCGCAGATGACTACATGGCCAAGCCGTTTGCTCTGCAGGAGCTGGAAGCGCGGGTGCGGGCGTTGACGCGCCGCCGCCTGGGCACCGCCTCGGCGTCCATCAAGCATGGGCCGCTGACCTTCGATGCCACCGGCCGCGTGGCCTATCTCAACGACCAGTTGCTGGAGTTGTCGGCGCGTGAAATCGGCTTGCTGGAAGTGCTGCTGCAGCGCGCCGGGCGGCTGGTCAGCAAGGACCAGCTCGTCGAGCGCTTGTGCGAATGGGGCGAAGAGGTCAGCAGCAATGCGATCGAGGTCTACATCCACCGTCTGCGCAAGAAGATCGAGCATGGCCCGGTGCGCATCGCCACCGTGCGCGGCCTGGGTTACTGCCTGGAGCGGATTGCTGTTTGAACCTAGAAACGGCAGTTGAACGCACCTGAGCGGGCTGTGATGCGGTGTGTTGGCCAGGCGTGGCGACGCGGCGGGCTCATGCCCGTAAGGAACAACGCCGCCAGCGCGCCGCAGCGCGGCCCGCTCGGGTGCGGAGCGCTGTCACCCATGAGGTGAATACGGCCGTGAGCGAAAAAGCGGGCAGGCATAAAAACCTTGCAAGCGGATATGAGCGGTCAATTGCCGTTTCCAGGTTGAACCCGGCGGCGCACCAAGCCGTGCAGCGCCGCCAGCCCGGCCAGCAGCAGCGCATAGCTGGCCGGTTCCGGCACCGCGGTGACGGCCACGGCATCCAGCAGCGCGCCGCGGTCGCTGCCAACGCCGCCGATGTCGGGCGTCACCAGTTGCGGCAACGCCGTTCCGACGGTCTTGAAACTGATGGCATAGGCGACGGCGACGGTGGCGCTGGGCGTGAACACCAGGCTGCAGGCGGTGAAATTGCGGCCAGGCGTGATCAGATAAGTGGCCTGTGATGCGCCGAATGACGCCTGCACCGCTTCACTTGGCGCACCCGCCAGGTGATTGCCGGCAAGCAAGAAGGAAGCGCTGTATGGCACCCCGGCAGCCAATATGAAGCTGGGCGACACCCGCGTGGCTTCGACGCCGTTGGTGCCGATCAAATCCACATATGCGCCGTGGCCGGGCAGCGGATCGGGCAAGCCGGCTTGCGAGCGGGCGGCGCTGCTCTCGCCGATGACATTGACTTGGCCGACCGGGGTGGACCAGCCCGCCGGTGGCGCATTCAGCTGCAACGGCTGGTTATCGAAATCATCGTTGAAAACCGGCTGCCCCTGGGCGGCCATCGGCAACGTGGCGCTCCACAAGGCAAGCCAACCGAGGCAGAGGGGGCGGATGTGCATGAGAACGTCTCCAAACAAGAAATGCCGGCGTGAATGGCCGCTGAGTGCAAGGATGATTTGTGCGCCATGTCACGTTATTCTTCAGCCGACATGCCTGAACCGCCCCCGCCCGCCGTCCCGCACGCCCGCGAGCAGCGCTCGCTGTTCGGTGAAATCCTCGATTGGATGCTGGCGCCGTTGCTGCTGCTGTGGCCGATGAGCGTCGGCCTGACCTGGCTGGTGGCACAGGGCATCGCCAACAAGCCGTTTGACCGCGAACTGGCCGACATGGTGCGCGTGCTGTCGAAACAAGTAGCCGTGCACAACATCAACGGCCGCAAACTGACAACGTTTGCCTTGCCGGTGGGCGCCTCTGAAATCCTGCGCACCGATGACGGCGACAGCATCTATTACCAAGTCACCGGCCTGCGCGGTGAATTCATCGCCGGCGAACGGGCCTTGCCACCGCCCGCCGAAGCCGAGCGCGCCGCCCTGGGCGACCTGCACTGGCGTGACGACAGCCTGCGCGACGACGGCGTGCGCGTGGCCTATGTGTGGGTTGACGTGCCCGGCGTACCAGCGGGTGCGGCGCCGCTGGTGCAGGTGGCCGAAACGCTGGGCAAGCGCTCGCGCCTGGCCACCGAAATCATCAAGGGCGTGATCCTGCCGCAGTTCGTCATCCTGCCGCTAGCCGTGCTGCTGGTGTGGCTGGCGCTGGCGCGTGGCATTGCACCGCTGAATTCGCTGCAGCAGCGCATCCGCCGCCGGGCCAGCAGCGATTTGAGCCCGATCGACGAGCGCGATGCGCCCGAAGAAGTCGCGCCGCTGGTGCGCGCCATCAATGACCTGCTGGCGCGGCTCGATCAATCCATTCGCACCCAGAAACACTTCCTGGCCGACGCGGCGCATCAATTGAAAACGCCGCTGGCCGGGCTGCGCATGCAGGCCGAACTGGCGCAGCGCGACATCGACGCCGGGCACGGCGACGCCCGCACGATGAAGCGCTCGCTGCAGCAAATTGCACTGTCCAGCCAGCGTGCCGCGCACATGGTCAACCAGCTGCTGGCCATGGCGCGGGCTGAAAACAAGGAGCAGGCGGCGCGCCAACGGCCGCTGAACCTGCCGCGGCTGGCGGCCGACACGGTGAAAGATTTCGTGCCGCGGGCGCTGGAAAAAGGCATTGACCTCGGTTTTGAAAGCCCGGAGCTGGCGCCCGGCAAGGCGCCTGCACATGGCGCGCAGCCCACCGTGGCCACGCTGGCCGTGCAGGGCCACGCGCTGCTGCTGCGCGAATTGATTCGCAATTTGGTCGACAACGCCCTTCAGTACACGCCGGCAGGTGGTCTGGTGACGGTGCGTGTGGCGGCCGATCCCGCCAAGCCCGGCGTGCTGTTGCAGGTCGAAGATTCCGGACCTGGCATCGCAGCTGCCGAGCGCGAGCAGGTGTTCCAGCCGTTCTACCGCGCATTGAATACCGAGGGCGACGGCTCGGGGTTGGGTCTGGCGATCGTGCGGGAGATTGCGCACCAGCACCACGCCGAGGTGCTGCTCGAAGAAGCCGGCCTGCACCCGCGCCCCTACAGCCCCGACGATCTGGCGCCGCCAAAGGCGGCTGCGGGCGGTGGCGCGCGGTTCACGGTGCGATTTCCAGCTGTTGTGGCCGCTGCCGACGGGCCCGAATAGACTGCTGCCGT
>JANXMO010000322.1 GCA_025354615.1 Burkholderiales bacterium
GGCGGAATGCGCGCAATTTTGGCAACGATTTCCTCAACCTCGTTACGCGTGATCGTTTTCTTCTGCTTGCTCTTGGGCAAGATGCGCTGCGCCGCACCCGCCTCGTCGATCACGTCAATCGCTTTATCGGGCAAGTGCCTATCGTTGATGAACTTGGCCGACAGTTCGGCTGCCGCCTGCAGCGCACCCAGCGCGTATTTGACGCTGTGATGCTCCTCGAACCTTGACTTCAGACCCTTGAGAATTTCAACGGTCTGCTCCACCGAAGGCTCAACCACATCGATTTTCTGGAAACGGCGCGACAGGGCCGCGTCTTTTTCAAAGATGCCCCGGTATTCGGTAAACGTCGTGGCGCCGATGCACTTCATGGCACCCGAGCTCAATGCGGGTTTGAGCAAATTGCTTGCGTCCAGTGTGCCGCCTGACGCCGCTCCAGCGCCGATAAGCGTGTGGATTTCATCAATGAAAAGCACGGCATTGGGTTGATCTTTCAAGTACTTGAGCACCCCTTTCAACCGCTGCTCGAAATCGCCTCTGTACTTGGTGCCGGCCAACAAAGCGCCCATGTCGAGCGAGTAAACCGTCGCATTGGCGAGCACTTCGGGCACATCGTTTTGTGTAATCCGCCATGCGAGGCCTTCGGCAATGGCGGTTTTCCCAACGCCGGCCTCCCCCACCAGCAATGGATTGTTTTTGCGGCGCCGGCACAGCACCTGGATTACCCGCTCCACTTCGTGTTCACGGCCGATCAGCGGGTCAATCTTGCCGTCGCGTGCCAACTGGTTGAGATTGGACGTGAACTGCTCGAGCGGTGACCCTTTAGCCTCGCTCTCGTCCTTTTCAGCATCGCTCGGCGCATTGCCGTCACTTGGTTTGACCGAATCTGGCGGATCGGATTTTTTGATGCCGTGCGCAATGAAGTTGACGACGTCAAGCCGGGTTACGCCCTGCTGGTGCAGGTAATACACCGCATGAGAATCTTTTTCACCAAAAATCGCCACCAGCACATTGGCGCCGGTCACTTCTTTCTTGCCACTGCCCGTTGACTGAACGTGCATGATCGCGCGCTGTATCACGCGTTGAAAACCCAGGGTCGGTTGGGTATCGACTTCATCGGCTCCGCCAACCGTAGGGGTGTTTTCTTTAATGAACTGCGTCAAACTTTTGCGCAAATCATCGATATTTGCCGAACAGGCACGCAATACCTCAGCCGCCGAAGGGTTGTCGAGCAACGCCATCAGCAAATGCTCAACGGTGATGAATTCATGGCGCTGTTGACGTGCTTCAACAAATGCCATGTGCAGACTGACTTCAAGTTCTTGAGCGATCATGCGGCCTCCATAATGCATTGCAAAGGGTGGCCGCCACGACGCGCTGCCGCCAACACCAGCTCAACCTTGGTTGCGGCGACGTCTTTGGAATAGACGCCGCACACGCCACGCCCGTCATGATGGATCTTCAACATGATCTGGGTCGCGGTTTCGAGGTCGCGTTTGAAAAACTCTTGCAACACCATCACAACGAACTCCATAGGCGTGTAATCGTCATTGAGCATGACAACTTGGTACATCCGAGGCGGCTTCGTTTGAAGGGTTTCCCGCTCCACCACCACCGCACCTTGCCCGTCATGCGGGGAAGGTTGCCGCTTTGGTACGGGCGGGTTTTGAGGGGGGTTGGAGGGCATGAATTCATTCTATAGAGTTACCAAGTTGTCGCTGGGATGTTTGCATATTGCACCGCCGGGAAGAACAACAAGTGCCGAAATCAACCCTTAGAGCATCCTTTATCGTGTCGCTGCCCGAAATATTGACGCGCGGTTGTGCTGCCGCTTGTATCTGTCAGCTCCTTGACAGGTTGATCGAGTAGCGCTGAGAATACGCTTCCTATTGGACAGTGGAGGTGCAGCATGGCCGCAGGCACAGTGAAGTGGTTCAACGATGCCAAGGGTTTTGGCTTTATTGAGCCGGATGGTGGCGGGCACGACGTGTTTGCTCACTTTTCTGCCATCCAAATGGAGGGCTTTCGAACCCTCAAGCAGGGTAGCCGCGTTTCATATGAATTGGTCGATGGTCCAAAGGGCCAGCTGGCTCAAAACATTCAACCCATCGAATCACTTGTCTCTGAGGCTTCTCAAGCAGTGCCGGCTGATGCTGTTTTGGTATCACAAACATCCATATCAGAGCGAGCAGTGGCGCTTTCCTGAGTGAGATGCTGCAATATCCGCACGCCTTCCGTGAATTGGCGGTAGCTAACGGGGTAGTGGTGATCGCAGAACCCGCATAAAGCGGGTTTTGTTTTGCCCAATCGGTAGTTAAGAGGGTTTAACGCGATGAGAAAGGCGCCACCAGTCGAGATCGACTGCGCAGGTATCGAAATTCGTGACAGTGTGGTTCATGGAACGGGCGTATTCAGCACTGAAAATTTACCCCGAGGATGGGTGATTGGCCGGTACGCGGGGCGTCGCTACAGACCTCAGCAGGTGGCCAAGCGGCAATGGGACACTGCGCTGACTTACATTTTTGGCCTCTCCGATGGCTCGGTGATCAACGGCGCCGAGGGCGGCAACGCCACGCGTTTCTTGAATCATTCGTGCGCACCCAATTGCATTGCCCACGAATTGACAATTGAAGGCGGATTGGCCCAAATTGAAATTACAACGCTGCGCCGTATTTCGAAAGGCCGCGAGCTGTTCCTTGATTACCGATTGGATGCAGAGAGCCATTGCGCTTCTGACTACCCTTGTCGCTGTGGCGCTTCAAAATGTCGCGGTACCTTGTTGGCCATCTCAAGCGCATCACGCCGCCAACGTGCTGGGTAACAAATAGAATCGTTAAGCGCTGATACAACAAACTCACCGGTTAAACCGTCAGTGGGCTGACCCAGGAAAATTGTGCCTCGCGATGGGCACGCAGCCATTCGTGCAGTTGCGCATCGGGCAGCGGTTTTGAAATCAGAAAGCCTTGTAAGTGCCGCACGCCCATGCGAGCCAGATGTTGCACTTGTTCCGCTGTTTCAACGCCTTCGGCCACCACACGAAGACCAAAGCTGCGTGCGATATGAACAGCAGCTTGCACCACGGGATCGCCCTGCCCGCCCAGGTCGACAATGAAACTGCGGTCAATCTTGACGATGTCGACCGGGTGTTGGCGCAGCGACGACAGCGATGAATAACCAGTACCAAAATCATCAATCGCCAGCATGACACCCATCTCACGCAATGCTGCGCAAGCATGTGCAGCATGACCATCAGATTCCGAAGGCAGGCTCTCGGTGATTTCGATCACCAGCCGTGTCGGTGGCAAGCTGGCTGCCGCCAAGGACTCTCGAACTTGCGCCACGAAGTTGCCCGTGTTCAATTGCAGTACTGACACATTGACGCTCACCTTGGCCGGCGAGTCGCCTGGCCAGCGAGCCGCATGCAAACAGGCTTGACGCAAAACCCAGCGTCCCAGCGTGTGGATTGCGCCCGTGGCCTCCGCCATCGGAATGAACTCAACCGGCGAAATGGCGCCCCACTGCGGATGGGTCCACCGCGCCAGTGCTTCGATATGGGTGACTTCACGCATGTCAATGCTGACGATGGGTTGGTAAACCACATTGATGTGACCAGCCTCCAATGACAAGGGCAAGGCTTGCGCCAAACGGTGACGCCGCTCGACCGTCAAGGCCATGGAAGGGTCGAACAGGTAAGACGCGCCGTGGCCTTCGCTTTTGGCTTTGTAAACTGCCAAATCAGCTGCAATCACGAGGTCTTCAGCTGTGGTGCCATGCAGGGGACACAACGAAATGCCAACGCAACCGGACAAGCGCACGGTTTGGTCGTTGATGCGCACAGGCAGCGCCAGTGCTGCACGCAAGCGGTTGGACAAATTGAGCGCTGGCTCAGGACGTCGTACGCCAGGCACGACGACGACGAATTCGTCGCCGCCCCAGCGGGCTGCAAAGGCTTCGCTTGGCAGCACTTCGGTCAACCGCTGCGCCATCAGCATCAACGCGTGGTCACCTGTGACATGGCCTAGAACATCGTTGATTTCCTTGAAACCATCAAGATCAATGAAAAACAGCGCAAGCGGCGTTGCCATGCCGGTTTCTGGCTGGAGCAGTTCCTGCAGCCGCTCGTTCATGCCTTTGC
>JANXMO010000388.1 GCA_025354615.1 Burkholderiales bacterium
GAGCACCGCCAGCGATTGCCCGGCACGCACGGTGTCTCCCAGCTTGGCATTCACCGAGATGATTCGCCCTTCGACTCGCGGCGCCACGCGGGCGATGCGGTCCTGGTTCGGGCGAATAGTGGCCGTGACGGTGATCGAGTCGGCAAACGCCAGCGAAGCCAGCGTCTCCACCTTGATGCCCGCCCGTTGCGCTTCTTCGGCCGACAGCTTGAGCCCGCCGCCTTCCTTGCCTTCTTCCTTCTTGGCTTCTCCCTTGTCTGCCGCGGAAGCGGACGAAGCGGCTTTCGCGGGCGCGGCGTCGTCTTTCTTGCCGCAAGCAGCCAGCGTGCCGGTCAATGCCGCGGCCGCGAGCACAAGCAGCACACGGTTGCGCACGCCGGTCGTCGAAGTGTTGATGATGTTCATGGTTGGTTTGCTTCCTGTGACCAGCCGGCGGCGAGTTCGAGGTCGAGCCGGGTCGCTTGATATTCGGAAAGTGCGTCGTTGAGATCGCGTCGGGCATCGAGTGCCTGCCGGTTCACGACGATCAGTTCGAGCAGGCCGATCTGCCCGGCCTGCTGTGATTTGACCGAGAGCTGCTGGTTGTCGGCGAGCGCCGGCAGCATCGACTCCTGTAGCCGTCGCACCCGAGCCTCCAGACTATTCAACTTCAACCACAGCGCGTTCACGTTCGCCCGCGCGTCACGAAGCGTGGTCTGCCGTTCGATCTGGACCTGGCTCAGGTCCGAGCGGGCCTGGCCGATGCCGGTCGCGTTGCGTTTGAACAGGGGCAGCGGCACCGACAAGGTGAGCGTCGTCAGGCGCTCGCGGGCCGTGCCCGGCCCCTCGCGACCGAGGTTCACGCCCACAGTCACGTCGGGGTAGATGCTGGCTTGTTCGAGCTTGAGCCGGGAGGTTGCACTGTTCTCGCGCTCCACCAGCGCGCGAAGTCGGGGCTGCGCGTCCACCGCCGCGAGCAGATCCGCCAGCGAAAATCGACGCGGGGTCATGATCAGCTCGCCGTCCATCTCGGGCAGGCTGCTCGGTGGCAACTGGATTGCCGCCGACAGCTCGGACCGGGCAGCGAGCAGTTGCTCCTGAGCAATGGCCTGTTGGTTGCGCGCCCGTTCCGCCTCGACCGCTGCGATGTTGGCGTCGAGCTTGGTGTCTTCGCCTGCGGCCCGGCGCTTCTGGATGGCCGTGGCGGTACCTTCGAAAAGCTTCAGCGCCTGGCCCTCCAGCACCACGCGCTGCTGCAGCGCCAGCACCCGGTAGAAGCGCTCGGCCGCCAAGGCGCGTGCCGTGCGGCGCGCATCGGCAATCTCGGCGCGCAGCGCGGCGAGCGCCGCGTCTGCCGCTTCGCGCCGATAACCGCGCTGGCCGGCGATTTCCAAGGTCTGCGACAGCCCGGCTCTCCACTCCTTGCGGCGTTCGCTGCCTTGACCGGCCTGCGGCACGGAGCGCCGCGTCAGCATTGAGCCTGTTTGGCGCGAAGGGTGGGGTTGGCAGATTCGGCCAGGCTCAGCGCCTCCGACAGCGTCAGGCGCTGTGCGGCGAACCCGGATGTCGCCGGCAGGTTGGCACTGCCCGAAGCCGGCGCCGTGGCGGCGGATTGCGCCCGGGCGGCGCCGGGCATGAACAGAATGGAACCGGCGGCCCAGGTGGCACACGCCGTACCGATGGCAAGTGCCAGCGTCTTCGATCGCATCGAACTCTCCTCGTTGTACAAAACAACAAACCGGAAGAATTCGGCGAGAGGTCGGTGCTACGCGGGGATGGGGTGCGTGTGCGAACAGTCTCGCCGAATCAGGCGGCGAGGGTCCAATTTGGGCGTTCGATGGTGTTCGGAACGTAAGGCGGCTGATTGCTGCTCGGCGCCGCCGTCATCGGATCGGCGAGGCCGGAGCTGAACCACACGGCCGTGTGCATCACAGGGGAAACGCCAATCAGGTGACAGCTGGCGCAATCAGGGTCGTCGTCCGCGGTGAAGTTCTTGTTGTCCGGCGTGGATTCGCCTGAGACCTTCAGCGCTTTGCCCTGGTGCTTGTGCACGTGATGGCCGAAATGCCTGACGTCCGCGCCCTGCTCGTGCCGGCAATAGCTGGCCGCGGCGCCCCAAACCAACTGGAACGGCAGGAGCACAAGCAGGAAGAGGATGAGGAAGCGGCGCACAGTGGTCGATCGTATCAAGCAGCGGGCGTCAGACCACATTGTCCGGCGCCAGCTCGCAGGTGACGCCGGCAGTGGCCACCTCGATCTGGATTGTCGAATGGCCGATCGAGAAGTGCTCCCGAAGCTCAGCTGCGATCTCATTTCGCTTGGCGTCGCCTGGGTAGCCACCGGGAAAGACCAGGTGCGCCGTCAACGCCGTCTCGGTCGTGCTCATGCCCCAAACATGCAGGTCGTGGACTTCCGATACCCCCTCGACCGACGACAGGTAGACGCGGACCTTGGCGAGGTCGATCCCCTCGGGCACCGCCTGCAAGGCAAGCTTGACGGAGTCGCGCAGCAAACCCCAGGTACCGACGATCACCAGCACGGCAATTACCAAGCTGGCCAGCGGATCGAGCCAGTGCCAGCCGGTGAAGAGGATGACAACACCGGCAATCACCACGCCGAGGGCGATTGCCGCGTCGCCGGCCATGTGGAGAAACGCTGCGCGAACGTTCAGATCGCCCTTGCGGCCCGACATGAACAGCAACGCGGTCGCGAGGTTAATCGCGACGCCGATCGCCGCCACCACGATGACGGTTGTGCCATCCACCGACGTCGGTTCGCGGAAGCGCTGGATCGCCTCCCAGGCAATACCGCCGGTGACGAGCAGCAGCAAGGCCGCGTTGGCGAGCGCCGCGAGAATGGACGTGCTGCGCAGACCGTAGGTAAAGCGGCCTGTCGGCGCCCTCTTGACCAGGTGGCTGGCACCCCAGGCAAGCAGAAGCCCCAGCACGTCACTCAGGTTGTGACCGGCGTCGGCCAGCAGCGCGAGGGAATTCCCCACGATCCCATACACCGCTTCGGTGACGACGAAGCCGGTGTTCAGGACGACACCGATCAGGAACGCCTTGCCGAAGTCCTTGGGAGCGTGCGAGTGACCATGGCCATGGTCATGGCCGGCGTGGTCGTGTTCGGCGTGGCCTGCGGTCTGCTTTTTGCCGCCGTGGCCATGACCGACATGATCGTGGTTATCGGACACGCAACTTCCCCTGTATCGAAATGCGCGGCGCCGATCGAAGCTCTTCCATCGCGTGCCGGCTGACCGTCCATGCACCAGTGAGAGCCACGAACGCCATGCCGATGGCAACGACGAGGTCTGGCCAGACCCGCCCAGTGCCGAGCACGCCCAGGGCAGCCGCGGCGACGGCGATATTGCCGAGCGCGTCGTTCCGCGAACAAATCCAGACTGACCGCATGTTGGAGTCGCCGGTCCGGTAGCGGTACAGCATGAGCGCGACGCCCAGGTTGACGCCCAGCGCGAGCACCGCAACGGAACCCATGGTCAGTGGTTCCGGCACACCGCCCTGCAGGAACGACCAGACCGTCCTGCCCAGGACGAAGATGCCAAAGCTGGCCATGCAAGCGGCCTTGACGAGCGAAGCTCGGGCGCGCCAGGCGATGGCTAGCCCGAGGACGGCGAGTGAGATGCAGTAGTTTGTGGCGTCGCCCAGAAAGTCGATGGCGTCGGCGAGAAGCGAAACCGAGCCCGACTGCAAGCTGCCGACGATTTCGACGCCAAACATAGTGACGTTGAGGAGGAGTGCAATCCAAAGGACTTTTCGATACCGCGGGTCAGCGCTTGGGGCGGAAGGCGCGCAGCAGCTCTCTGACATAACGAGTCTCCTTGGAAGAAAACCATTGGAAACCCTGGAGTAGGTACAGAGTCAATGGGTTACCTAAAAAGACCTTCCTATTTAGGGCTTAGCGTACTTTGCGGTCCGTTTTCTGAGACGACCCCAAGAAGCACAAATCGGAAGATTGTTTGCCAATCAATTGATGCATAATAAATGCTCATATGAGGAGGTGGCATGTCAAAGGCGGTTGTAAGCAAAGCGGCGGGCAAGGCGAGCGCCTCCAAGGTTGGTGCTAAGACCATGCCGCTAAATTTTTTGACCCTGTACCGTGCTGATCCGATGGAACGTATCTGCATCGTCAAGCGCGGCATGCCTGCCAAGACGGTAGAAGCGATGGCCAAGCGCATGGCCGTGCCCAAAGAGCGGCTAGTGGAGACGCTGGGGCTGGCACGGGCCACCGTTGACCGCAAAGCGCGCGACAACAAGCCTTTGTCCCCCAACGACAGTGCACGATTGCTGGGCATGGCGCGGCTGGTGGGTCAAGTGCAAGAAATGGTGGCCGAGTCTGGTGACCTTGCGGGCTTCGATGCGGCCTCGTGGGTGGCGCAGTGGTTGCAGAGTCCGCTGCCTGCCCTTGGCGGCAAACGGCCGGCCGAGTTCATGGACACGGCCGATGGTCAGTCCCTCGTGTCAACCGTGGTGGCGCGTATGCAGACGGGCGCCTACGCGTGAGCGTATCGGTCTGGCGAATAGCGACCGATACCCCAACCTACGAAGCGCATGACCTGAGAGGCAAGGGCGCTGAACTGAACGGTGGCCGCTGGAACCGGGCCGGCCGCCCGGTCGTCTATGCCTCCAGCACCATCGCTTTGGCGTGCTTGGAAACGGTGGTGCACCTCAACCAGGCGGGCTTGCCACTGAATCGCTTCTTGGTGCGCATTGACCTGCCGGATGGGATGTGGACGAAGCAGCGAACTTTGAGGGCGGCAGACTTGGCCGTTGGCTGGAGTGCCATCCCTGAGGGTAAGGTCTCGCTCGATGCCGGTGACGCTTGGTTATTGGCCGGCGACTCGGCGCTTTTGCTAGTGCCCTCGGCGATCGTGCCGGAGGAAATGAATGTTCTGATCAATGTGCGGCATCCCGAAGCGGCGGGGATTCAGGCGACCAAGCTTCGGACTTGGCTGTACGACAGCCGGGTTCGTTCGGTTTAACTGACTTTGAGGTCTGACCTGCTATCCTTGTTTACAAAGGACGCGGTCACGGGCAGTCGGATGGTAGGGCGGCGAACCAATCGGCGTACGGCGTGTTCTTTGCCAGCTTTCGGTTGAAGTCAGGCTCGCCGTCGGTCCACCAAACAGGGCCACGCTCGCCGAGCGCCAGCTTCGCAGCGTTCACAATTGCCCGGGCGGTAGCTCGGTGTTCTGGCGGCGAGCCTTTTCGAAGGGCGCGTCTAGCGGCCATCAACTCGTTGATGAGGCGCTGGGAACGTTCGGGCGACAGCGCAGGGTTTGCCTTGCGCCAAAGCCGCCCCCTGACCACGAAGTATCGGCCGTCAGTGGTGGTCGGATAGACATGCGTAATTTTCGTCATGCGTGCGCCTCGCGCTCAGGGCGTGGACTCGGTGCCCCGCACGACTGGGAATGCGACGGTAAATGTGATGCTGCAATTGAGCTACGACGCAGCCAACCTCATGGAGCGGCGACTGGCGAGCATCGTGCTTGAAGTCCTTACGTCGTGGCGCGATTAATTTTGGTGAGAGAGTTGGCTACTTTGCCTGCGTTTAACCTGAAAGCTAGACCCGCTATACATGACGCGGTGAGCCTGTCAATATTTTTGTGTGCAAGGCATAGCATGACTTAAAGGACCGTGAATGCCACGCAACATGAAGGCCGCTGCGGCGGACCAAACGGCGCTGCCTCAGGTACTAGCTGAACTGCTGGACGAGTGCAAGAGCGCCGAGACGATATCGACCGACACCGGCGCACTCGCCAGTAAGGTGTATGCCACCGAGCCGACAACTTTGAGCCGCAGCACCTCGGCAAACACGAGTGGCGCTTCACCGGCTTCGACGGCAAGCTCATTCATCATGTACCCGCGTGGCAGGACAGTGCGAGAGCTCCAGAGCTACCTCGGCGAAGTGTCCAACGTTGCCGCTGCTCCGGCGAAGTTTACATAAGAAAAGTTGTCATCAATGTCTAAGGAATACAAGCACAAACTTGCGATCACGGCCGTGAGGGCTCTTCGTTATTCTAAAATTGCGCTATACATCACTTTGATATATCAAAAAAGCTTAACTGCAATCTCTGTTCCGTCGTTTCGGAATCCGTAAGGCAGCGCGTTCCGCGAATGAAGGAACAAGGGCAGATTGTATGTTCCGCAGAAACAATGACTGGGATTCGCAATGCTTAAAGGCAGCCACTTAAAGGCAGCGCCGACTAATCCTAACTGGTTAGGCGTTGCCCTAATTTTCCTTAAGGGGGCGATCTGCAAACGCGCGACAACTTATACCCTCAGCCACTTTACGAGCTGAGTCCTGTTGTGGAGGCTTTATCGAATTCGCCGGCAGGTACAGCTCATATTGGATTCCAGTCGCTTGCCATGTAACCTTCCAAAGCGTCGTATTCGGATTGTTTCCAAGAATGACTTTTGAGACAGTGGCATTGTTGCCTTTAACTTTCCCAGTGATATATTCGTTTGGAACGTGGATCTCTGCACCGTCATTTGCAAACGCCCAGACGGTAAGCATCACGGCGGGCCCTGTAGCCTTTGCAAATAAATGGGTAACTCGAAGTTTGCTTTCTACAAAGATTTTTTTTGGTTCGTACTCGCCAATCTTCAGTTTACAAACCCACTCCTGCTCAGTCCAAGGGCTTGCGCGACGATAAAACGACGTAATTAGTCGCCCGTAAGATTCGGGTGCTTGCGCTTCGATATATCCATCTCGTATTTCAATGTTTTTTCTGAAAAAATCTGGATTTGGTTGGCTCGATAAATTAAAAGGATATAAGCCTTCACTGCTCGAAGCTTTCGGAGCATTTATCAGAACCTTTACAGCGGGTGGAATTTCAGCGTTTGTGGAGGATAAGCAAAATATGGCCAGGGCCAACCCTAAAAATGTAGCGCTTTTCAAATTCCCACTTCCTTAGGTTCAAGTCATTTGATTAAGAGCTCCCGATAGACACCGTTCTCTCTGATATAAGGCCATAGTAATGGGTAGGAGTTACGTCTGCTTTCCATTGCTATCTATGTAAGGGAGTTCGGCGTTCTCGGCGTTCACGACAACTTGCGCGTCTCCATCGGCCATAACTTCTCCCCCTCTTACATCTCAAATTTTTCGATCCTCACGAGGATGGTATGGACCGGTAGGACGTCCTGTGGTTGGCGCGCGACAAGAAAGATGAATTCAACGTGTGGATAATGCTGCTAAATTAACCAAAATCCGGACCGGTCAGTTCAATTCCACATTTCGAGGTGTCTGGGGAGACTGGACCATCACATACCGTCTGATGAAAGCAGTCGGAGGTAAAGATTTGGCTTTGCATCCTTACCGTTCCACGTCAGCGGCGACGCAAGAGCGCTCAAAGTCTTTGTCACGTCTATTCGATGATGAGATCGGACACGCATGCATGTTTGGTAATTTCCAAAAAATATAGCTTACTGAACCTGTCGGAATAATTCTGCGTAGCATGAGTTCATTTCGTCACTTTCGCAAATTGCAAAGCTCTGGCCACTTGGGTGCAAGTAAATGAAATTTACCGCTATGTGCGCAACCGATGTATATGCGCCCCCACAGTCGGGCTTGCCGTTGTTTGCAGTTATTTTATCAACCCATTTGTACCAGTAAGGCGCTCGGGATACCGGCGTGATCATGAACTCAGATTCGTTTCGTTCCTCGCCAGACCTTGAGCTCTTTGTGCCATCCGCTCTAACTACATATTCCTCAATGCACTCTCCGTCGTATCCAGCGGGCGGTTTAAACATAGTTTTCGTGGCATCAAATCTCCAATTACCAGCCAATGGATGGGTATTAGAAAGCACTGTTCGCTGAAATTCCATTGGCGTTGCATTGCTTTCGATTGCACGCAAGGAACCATTGTTAGTCGCGCACCCCGAAACGAGCGCCATTAAAGCGATTAGAAACCGAATTCGAATTGTCATACTCACTGCTCTGTCTCTTTTGAATAGACGGAAATTTGCAAGAAAAACCGGTATGAGTACATTCCAATTTTCAATGCCCGTTTTGAGCTTTTGCGACGGCTTTTATTCAAAGCGGCTTGTTCCAATGCCGCGGTCGCATTAGGCTGACCGCAGTTCAAGGACGCAGCGCGGATGGTACTGGGCGGACTGTAGCTGCTGGCTGTCCTTCTGTCCCTAAAACTGACCTCACGGCAGCAAGCGTGAATTGCTCAAGGGCGACTTATGTGGACCTCGCCTTTGGGCAGGTGAACTCACCCGTCCACTGTGCATGCTTGCAGAGGAAGTGCGAAAGCTGAAGGCATGAGCTGGCAGATGGTTGCGCATGCGCGCGATTCTTCGCCTGCGACTGGGCGGTCGAATACAAATCGGGCGCAAGGCTGCGAAGCCGACCTCGTAATCTAATGAAAATCTCGACTCGTCGTCGCCAACTGGCCCAGCAGCGGCGACAGATCTTCCAGCCGACCGGCGATCAAATTACAGATATCTCCCTCCCGTTGCCATGTTCCCTGCACGGCCAGGAGCCGAGACTGCAGCATCACTTCTCGTTGCCGATCCCTCAAGCTTTTCCAAACGATTACCTGAACAACTCCGGTTTCGTCCTCCAACGATATAAATACTGTTCCGTTGGCTGTTTGAGGGTGCTGCCGCAGCGTCACGATGCCGCAATAGCGAACCAAGCGACCGTTAGGCAGTTTTTCAAGCTGCACTGCAGTCAGCATTTTTCGCTTGTCCAATTCAGGGCGAAGCAACTTCAGCGGATGACTGCGCAGCGTCAGCCCGATCGTTGAATAGTCATGGATCACCTCCTCGCCTTCGGGTGCGGCTGGTAGTGCCAAGATGGCCTCATCAAACGTGGCTTCGCGCAAGAGTTCCGGCGCTGAACGCAGTGCTGTGGCATCCCATACCTGCTGCCGTCGGTGTCCAGACAAGCTCATCAGTGCGTCGGCACCCGCCAACAGCGTCACGTCATGCCGTTCAAGCCGTGCGCGACGAGCCAAATCTTCTGTACTGTCGAACACTTGCTCTACTCTTGCTGTAACGATCCGTTGTGCTGCTGCGGCTCCCAACCCAGCGATCATGCGAAGCCCGAGCCGCACCGCCGGCGCATGTGGCAAGTCTTCAAGCGTGCAGTCATAGTCGCTCAGCATGACGTCTGGCGGTCGCACCTCGACGCCGTGGCTTTTGGCGTCGCGTACCAGTTGC
>JANXMO010000396.1 GCA_025354615.1 Burkholderiales bacterium
GCTGTTCGTGCTGAACCTGCTGCTGGTCACGCTGGGCCTGGCCTGGCTGACCGAACTGGCGGGGCTGTCGCTGGCGCTGGGCGCCTTCATCGCCGGCATGCTGATCTCGGAGACCGAGTTCAAGCACCAGGTGGAGACCGACATCCGGCCGTTTCACGACGTGCTGCTGGGCCTGTTCTTCATCACCATCGGCATGATCCTGGACTGGCGCCTGGTGCTGGCGAGCTGGCCGCTGGTGTTATTGTAGGTGACGCTGCCGGTGCTGGGCAAAGCACTTTTGGTGACGCTGCTGGCGCGCGCCCTGGGGGCTTCGGCCGGGGTGTCGCTGCGCACCGGGCTGTACCTGGCGCAAGCAGGCGAATTCGGCTTCGTGCTGCTGGCGCTGGCCACGCAGCAGCGGCTGTTGCCGGCCTCGCTGCAAAGCCCGGTGCTCGCCAGCATGGTGCTTAGCATGCTGGCCACGCCCTTTTTGGTGATGGCCAGCAACCGCATCGTGATGCGGCTGAGCGCGAACGACTGGCTGATGCAGTCGGTCGCGCTGACCGGCATCGCCCGGCGCAGCCTCAACACCGAGGCCCACGTCATCATCGCCGGCTACGGGCGCAGCGGCCAGAACCTGGCGCGCTTGTTGGAGGCGGAGCACATCGCCTATTTGGCGCTCGACCTCGACCCCGACCGCGTGCGCCAGGCGGCCGCGGCGGGCCAGAGCGTGGTGTTCGGCGACGCGGCACGCCTGCAGAGCCTGGTGGCGGCCGGCTTGGCACGGGCCAGCGCCGTGGTCATCACCCACCATGACCTGCCCGCGGCGCTCAAAATTTTGCGCCTGGTGCAGGACCACTCCCCGGCCGTGCCGGTGATCGTGCGCACGCTGGACGACGCCGGGCTGGAGCAGCTGCAAGCCGCCGGCGCCACTGCGGTGGTGCCGGAAGCGGTGGAAGGCTCGTTGATGCTGGCCAGCCACGCGCTGGCGTTGGTCGGCGTGCCCATGCCCCGCGTCATGCGCATCGTGCAGGCCCAGCGCGATGCGCGCTACAGCCTGCTGCGCGGCTACTTTCACGGGGCGGACGACGACACGTCGAATGAACTGGCGCAGGCCCGCCTGCTCAGCATTACCTTGCCGCTGCAGGCCGCCTGCATCGGCCAGACGCTGGGCAACCAGGAATTGCCGGCGCTGGGCGTCACCGTCGTGTCACTGCGGCGTGCCAGCGGCACTCTTGTGTCCTGCGAAAGCCCCATGGTCTTGCACAACGGCGACACCCTGGTGCTTTCGGGCCTGCTGGAAGCGCTTGCACTGGCGGAAACGCGCTTGCTCCGGCGCGGCTAGCCAATTCACATTCACGCGGTTGCGGGCTCACCAGCGTGAGCTTTTCCCCTGAGACGATTTCACTTGCCGGCGCGACCAAGCCGCCGCAGCGCACAAGCCTGCCAGCCACAACCCGCTGGTTGCCGGCTCTGGGACCGGCGCCGCCGCGAAAAGCACCTGGCCGGAAGACGAGGTGGCGGTAAAGCCCGGCGGCAACTCAACCGCCGCCGAAAACGTGTTGTAAAAGTCGACCGTTCCCAAATTCAACCCTGGCACAAACAGCTGGGCCTCGAACTGCGCCAGCGTGGGCACCGTCGGGCCGTAGTTGGTCATGGTGACTTCGCCGGCAAAGGTTTGGTCGAAATGCCCTGTCGTGTCGACACGGCCGTTGACCTGGAACACGCCCGATGCGGTTCCGAACTGGCCCAGCCCCATATGGAAATCCATGAAACGGCCGAAGGCGTCGGCATACAGTGCCCCGGCCGAGACGTCACCTTCGAGCCGGAAAGAAACCGGCAATTTGAAAGAAGCACCCACCGCCACGCCTGGCGCAACGCCGATCGTCCATTCGTCCAACAAACCTACGAAGGCATTGGCCTGGCTGTTGAGGCCGGTGCCCGTGGTTGTGGCCGACAAACCGATGGACGGCGCTGCCGCGTCACCCCGCAATTGCATTTCGACCGGTTGCCATGGCGCATC
>JANXMO010000413.1 GCA_025354615.1 Burkholderiales bacterium
CAGTTGGGCTTTTATCTGACCGCCGTAGACGAGCAAATCAAGCACCCGCAGGACGGCCCCACCATCGGCCTTTTGCTGTGCAAGAACAAAAACAAGGTGGTGGCTGAATACGCCTTGCGCAACAGTGCCCAGCCCATCGGCGTGGCCGAGTACCAACTGGTGGCATCACTGCCGCTGGAATTGCAAACCAGCCTGCCCAGCATTGAGCAGATTGAACGCGAACTGGGTGGTGATGGCAAAGCAGGTAGAGACGATGCGCAATGAGTGAGCGCTACGCGACGAAACCCATGTGCGCCATGCTTGTTACTCAGAGACTCAAATAGTTTTCAGATATCACTTGGGAGACACCATTTGCCGCAATGTGGATGTCCATGCATCGACAGGCAATGAGATGACCGTTTGATTGAGTGTTTGCTTATCACTCGGCGTCCACTGAGAGTAGGGCTTGGCTGCCAAATCCCCATTGATACGTGCAATGACATATCCGAAGGAGTCAGAACCTGGCGTTAGAACATTCATAACTGGCGCAATACTTAAAAATTTTTTCGATTTGCAATCGAAATATCCAAGCTTGAACAGGACGTGAACAGCGGCGTTCGTACGCCTGGGCCTGGCGTAAATACCGATACCTTCGAGCGACTGATTGGTGCCACCCAAAAAGTCACCGCTCTTCCACTTGGCCGCAAGGACAACCGCATCCAATGCGAGCGCTTGGCAAACGTGGTTTCCCGTTTCAGACACGTTTTCAAAATTTGGAACTTCAGAACCTAGCGACCTGTAGGCGCCACTCGGTCTGTTGACCTCAGAGAACTCGGCCCGACGATCCGAGAGAAGCACCGCGTCGACGTTGAATATGGTTTTGACAGCGGCAGCCAGTTGCTGTTCATAAACCAAGTCAAGATTCCAGTCGGCAATGTTTTGAGGGTCTTGCTCATTGCCAAACACCGTGATGCCAACGTATTGTTTGTTGAGCGTATCGCCGACTTGAGAAACAACTCCAATGCGCTTCGCTGCAGCAACAACTTCCTTTGGCAGTGGTTGTACGGTTGCGCATGCGGTAAGCAGCGATACGGCGAAGAGAGAAATGAAGCGAAAGACAGTTGCCATAAAAAGTCTTGTTATTGAAAGGTTGGAATGGTGACGCTGTTGAAGTCGGCTACAGCGACATATTATTGAGCCAGCATCAACGAACTTGAATCGGTTGCCTGGTGAACGGTAACTCCCTCTCCCCTGCGGGGGAGAGGGCCGGGGTGAGGGCCAGCGTATGGCACGAACAGTGGAAAGCGTGTCGGCACGCACGTCGCCATCAAGCCGGGGCCATGGCTCGATGGTTTTTAAGGAAGGCGACGATCGCCGCGTGCCCGTTGCCGCGTGCTATGTCCAGTGCAGTCCTTTTGTCACAACTGAGTAAAATTTTTATCGGCACCCTTTTTCAGCAGAGCCTGGAGGACTTCGAGTTTTCCTTCCTGTGCTGCCATCATCAAAGCGGTGAAGCCATTTTTTGCTCTGTTGATGTCCATGTGGTCACTGGTAGTGAAATGAGTGTTTGAGTGAGTGCCTGATTGTCGCTCGACGTCAATTGCGAGTAGGGCTTCGCTGCCAACTCCGCATCGAGAGGCTCAGCAATAAATCGAGGTAGAAAGGAATTGGCACTTGGTGGCGTTGCCTCCACAACTACCGCGGTACTTAAAAACTTTTTCGACTTGCAATCGAAGTATCCAAGTTTGGACAAAACATGAACGTAAGCGCTTTTACGCCTGGCATAAATACCCACGCCCACAAGGAACTGATTGGTGCCTCCTAAAAAGTCTCCGTTCCGCCACTTGGCCGACAGGACGATGGCGTCCAGTGCAAGCGTTTGGCACGTGCGGTTTCCGACTTCCACCACATGTTTATGTAACGCTTGTGGTCACCTTTGTCGTGCGTGTTGAGGAAGTTTTTGAGTTGGCTGACGTCGGCGCGGATCTGCTTCATCACGGGCGCTTTGAAGTCGCGCTCGAAAGCGGCCAGAGATTGGTGGCACGCACGGCTGCAGTAGACGGCCGCCTTGCCGTGCGGGTTGGGCTGTTTGGCTGGCTTGGCGGGAGGCTACTTGGAAAGATTCGGACAGACGCAGCGTGTTCATGCGCAAATCATTTGACGAAAATCGGTGAGTTGAATCGGACGGCCAACATGGACACGACCTCTCGATGTTGGTTGGATAGCGCAAAAGAAAGTGCATTGTGGCCACCCTTGGTTTTAAATCGGGTATTGGCTCCGGCAGCCAGTAATGCTTGAACGATTGATGCATGGCCATTTTCAGCAGCCAGCATCAACGCTGAACAGCCGTGTTCGTCCACCTCATCCAGCTTGAGTCTTGGCTCTGCCGCCAACAGCGCTTTAATAACCGTCGCGTGTCCGGCATTGGCGGCAGTCATCAACGCGTTGCGGTCTAGCTGGCCTTTCAATTCGACATTGGCCCCGGCTTGCGCCAGCAGTGCCACGCAAGGGCCATCGCCTTTATAAGCAGCCAGCATCAGCGCTGAAAAGCCGTCTTTGCCCACCTCATCCAGCTTGGGTTTCGGCTCTGCCGCCAACAGCGCTTCAAGGACCGCAGCGTGGCTGGCATAGGCAGCCACGCCCAACGCGGTACGACCCTCGGCGTTTTTCAATTCCAGATCAGCCCCCGCCCGAGCCAGCAGTGCCACGCAAGGGCCGTAGCCTTTACGAGCGGCCAGCATCAGCGCTGAATAGCCGTCTTTGCCCACCCCATCCAGCTTGGGTTTCGGCTTTGCCGCCAACAGCGCTTTAAGGACCGCAGCTTGGCCGTAAAAAGCAGCCACTCCCAACACGGTACGACCGAGGGCGTTTCTCAATTCCAGATCAGCCCCCGCCCGAGCCAGCAGTGCCACGCATTCGGCATGGCCACCGTCGGCGGCCAGCATCAACGCTGAATAGCCGTCTATGTCCACTTCGTCCAGCTGCGGTGTTGGTTGCCGCGCCAACAGCGCTTCAAGGACCGCAGCTTGGCCGTAAAAAGCAG
>JANXMO010000603.1 GCA_025354615.1 Burkholderiales bacterium
GTTTCGGGCGAATCGTGCCGCACCGGCTGTGCCGTCTGCCGGTCGAACAGCGCCGCGGCGCGGGCGAACAGCAGCTTCAAGTGATCGTTCAGCTCGGTCATCGTGCCAACCGTGCTGCGGCTGGTGCGCACCGGGTTGCTCTGGTCGATGGCAATCGCCGGCGGCACGCCGTCGACCCGGTCGACCGCCGGCCGGTCCATGCGGTCGAGGAACTGCCGGGCGTAGGCGCTGAAGGTCTCGACGTAGCGGCGCTGGCCCTCGGCATACAAGGTGTCGAACACCAGGCTGGACTTGCCCGACCCGCTCGGGCCGGTCACCACCGTCAACTCGCCGGTGCGAATGTCGAGGTCCAGGTTCTTGAGGTTGTGTTGTCGAGCGCCGCGAATGCGGATGACGCCTGAGGACATAGAAGGAAACCACTGCTTTCAGGCTGCGCCAGCAGCGAAGCGGCAATTCTAGAGAACGCTGCCGGCGCTGGGCCCGCAAACCCCTGCCCAGCCATTGCCTTTCAGCGGGTCGCGCGTGTTTCGCATTGCAGGACGGCACTTCGCTTTATTGCACGCCGTGGCGCGACAAGCGACTTAAGCTGGCCGCACTGGCATTGCAGTTGTTGAATCCTCTTAAAGGTATCGCCAGGTCCACTTTTTTCACCCTTCACTTTTCAAGGACTACATCATGAACATAAGCGGCTTAAATCTCAACGCATTGAGAGGCACTGATCTTGCAGCACTTCTGCAACTTCTGAATCCAGGTCAGACAGAACATTCATCCCCTGCCGTTGCGACGGCTCACACGCTCGCAACCCAAGCTGTTGATTCGATGTTCAATCCCCAGAAAGAAGGCGCCGCGTTGACCGCAATGTCTGCATTGCCACCCGGCTCGAAGCTGGACGATGCAGAGAAGAAAGTGCTGACCGATACCCTCAGCAAGCTGCCGCAAGACAGCATCCGCGCCCACACGTTGCGGGAAGTCCTGGCCAACGGCATTTCGTCAGATCCCGCCAGCGCCACAATCCAAAAAGATATGTTGTTTGATATGGGCAAGGAGTTGTCGACCAACGGCAAACTGACGCCGCAAGCGGAAGGCAAGCCTGCCGTTTCGACCTCCCAGGCCATTAGCAACGCGGAGAAAGACGCCAAGGCAGCTGTCCACAAGAAATTAGATCACAAAGCAGAAGGCACTGCGTTGACCAGCATGTCCGCATTGCCACCTGGCACAGGGATGAGCGACAACGAGAAGAAGGTGCTGAAGGATGTCATCAGCCAGCTGCCGTCCAACAGCGTCGAAGCCAATACGCTGCGCGAAATCTTCGAAAAAGGTCTTTCTTCAGATCCGGCCAGTGCTCAAACACAAAAAGACCTGATGTACAGAGTAGGTGGCGATTTGTCGGACGACGGCAAACTGACACAGA
>JANXMO010000634.1 GCA_025354615.1 Burkholderiales bacterium
AGATAAAGGCGCCCTTTCAGGGTCATGATCAAAAACGGCGGCTGGTGAACCATCAAGGTGCCGCTGGCGGCTTGCAGCTGCTCAATGAACGGTTTGTCAACCCATGCGCCAACGGCTTTGAGGTCGTTTGAAACGGCGTTGAAGTGAGGTCTCAAACACCGTGGCAGTGGCGCTTTGACAAACAAAGACAGCCAGCGCATTTCCTCCGGCATGGACATGTCAATGTGCGTTTCCAGGCCATGCGTGCTACTTTCGAAAATCTCACTTTCCAACATCTCCAGCAGGCTGGACGACATCAGCAGCATCTGCAACGAATGGGGCAACCCCAATTCGATTCGAATTCTCAATTCAAAGCCGGCAATATAAGAACGCTGTGACGGGCCCCATTCCAATCGCCATGGAAGTGCTGGCATGTTTGATTCGTCAATGGCGGGCAATTGGCCGTTGATGACAAAACCGTCTCCCTGCTGCACACGTGCAAAGCGGTAACCACTGGCATGCGCCCAGGAACGCAGCTCTTCACGGGCAGATTTTTTCCGCACCGAAGTAAACCATCGCTTAAAAATCGCCAGCATGATTTACAGAATTTTCAAGGTACTTCAAACGTCAAAATAGTTGAATAACTCAGAATCGGTTATTTAACAAGTGTATTTTGATGTCGTGACTCAAATCACTTACGATGGAATTGTAGGAATAAGTGTTTTGAACCAATTGCCCAATAAGCGCTTGAAGAACGCCACTGCGCGGCTCAATGACACCATAAAAGCCGTTGCCCGCGGAACCCGCCAGTAAAACCGTGGGGAAATTTTCAACCTCGATGTTTCCCATCAATTCCGCATGGTCTTCAATATCGATCCAGGCAAATCGCAAGGCAGGGTATTGAAGCGCCACTTCATCGAATACTTGACGGAATTGGCGGCAGACGTTGCACCAGTCAACACACAGGCACACAACCATCGGAGTGTCAGCAGCACTGGCAGAAGAAACCGGGGAGTTCGTCATGAATTGGTGCTCATGGCCTGCCCGGAGGGACTCGAACCCCCGACCTGCTGCTTAGAAGGCAGCTGCTCTATCCAGTTGAGCTACGGGCAGCGGGTCGGCTGTCGTCAAAAATCTTTAGGAAAAGATTGGTCGGGGCGGTGGGATTCGAACTCACGACCTACTGGTCCCAAACCAGTTGCGCTACCAGGCTGCGCTACGCCCCGAAGCGACAGATTGTAGCGGCCTGTGGTCATACCGAAGGCGGCTTACGGATAACTCAAACGTAATCCTGCGTTAATTGAGACCACATTTTTTCCAACCGTTTGACGCTGACGGGTTGAGGCGTGCGCAATTCCTGG
Organism: Burkholderiales bacterium; assembly: GCA_025354615.1. Classification (GTDB taxonomy): domain Bacteria; phylum Pseudomonadota; class Gammaproteobacteria; order Burkholderiales; family Burkholderiaceae_C; genus JANXMO01. Next base: position 1,341 of record JANXMO010000634.1, read on the forward strand.
GCAAACAGGCTGATGCGCAGCTCCTCCAGCATCCAACGAAAGGCGTCCAGCCGCTTGTCCTGCGTGCCGCGGCGTTCTGCCAATACGCGCTGGTAACGTTGTTCAAGGGGCCGCATCTCGGCCATGCGGGCACTGTCACGTGTCGGGTCGGCTTTGGCCTTGTCGAGGCGCATGACCACGCCTTTGAGGTAGCGGGGCAAATGAGCCCACTGTTCCCATGAAGTGGATGCAATGAAATCCCGCGGCAGCAAACGCATCAGTTGTGCTTGAACGTCGTCAACGGTTGCCTTGGCTGCGTTGGCTTCTTTGACCTTGCGGACGACTGCCGAGAATTCGGCCAATACGACGTGGGTATGGCGGGCAATGTCTTGGGCTATCAAGGCCAGTCGACGACGGCCTTCTTCAATGCGGCGTTCAAATGATTCAGCGTCAGTTGGCAACGGGTCGTCGAGAAAAGCGCGTTCCAGCGCAACGGAAAGGATTTGTTCACGCAATTCTTGGGCCGTGCCCAATGCCATGTAGGAAACCGACAGGCTGGGCAATTGAGGGATGTTTTTTTCCAGCTGCTTCAGGCTGTCACGCAACTGTAGGGCGACCAGCCGGCGCAAGCCGGCTCGGTGTTGGCGCCGCGCCAAATCTGGCTCGTCAACCACTTCGATCGACACCGCATCGCCCTGGTCCGTCAAAGCGGGAAAGCCAATTAAAACTTGCCCGTTGCGTCGCACTTCCAGCAGCTCCGGTAAGGTGCCGAATTGCCAGCGTGTGTAGCGCTGGTGTTCACCCTGCTCCGCCCCGCTGGCCGCAGCTGCTGTCTGGGCCGCTGGTTGGGTTGGAACAACCGCCACGATGGCATCGAGCGGCTCAACAAGCCGTGTTTTTAATTGCGCGAGTGACTGAAAAGCGGAACGCGCTTCGCCGCCTTTCTCGCTTTTCAACTTTGCGAGATGTCGGCCCATGCCCAACTGACGGCCGGCATCATCGACCACGCGAAAATTCATGAACAAATGCGGCGGCAGTTGTTCCAGCTTGAAGTCGGCTGTCTTTAAATCCAGCTGGGTTTTCTGACGCACCGCCTTCACAAGCGCGGCCAGCAAGCTGCCACGTGGTGCCGCATCGGCCGTTGCCTGGGCAGCGGCAATAAAGCCATCAGCAAATTCAGGCAACGGCACCAGCCGGGTGCGTGGTCGCTGATGCAGCGTTTTGAGCAAGGCAAGCACTTTGTCTTTCAGCATCCCTGGCACCAGCCACTCACATGGCTCTTCAGCGATTTGATTCAAAGCGAAAAGCGGCACTGTCACGGTGACGCCGTCTTTCGGGTCGCCAGGCTCATGGAGATAACTCACGTTGCAGTCGACCCCGCCCAAGCGCAAAAGACTGGGAAACAACGCGCTGTTGATGCCGGCAGCCTCGTGGCGCATCAGCGTTTCACGGGTCAACCACAACAGGCGAGCGTTTTCTTTGCTCTCCTTGCGATACCAACGCTCAAAGCTGGTGCCGCTGACAATGTCAGCGGGCACATGGGCGTCGTAGAAAGCGTGTATCAGGTTGTCGTCGACCAGCACGTCTTGGCGTCTGGACTTGTGTTCCAACTCCTCAATCTGCGCCACCAAACGGCGGTTTGCCGCCAGAAACGGCAGTGGCGTTTCCCATTGCTGTGCAACCAGCGCTTCGCGGATAAAAATTTCACGGGCTTGAGGTACGTCCACCAAGCCGAAAT
>JANXMO010000648.1 GCA_025354615.1 Burkholderiales bacterium
CCCAGCTGGTGCAGCCACAGCGCCAGCCAGCCGCCTTTGAAACCGGTGTGGCCGGTCAACAGCACGCGTTTGCCGCGCCAGAACGCGGGGTTGACCGGGGTGGCAGCAGCAGCTGCGGCTGGCATCGTCTTGCCGGATGTCGCTGTCGTGGTCATCATCACCACACCTTCCACGGCGCGCGGCCGCTTTGCCACAGGTCTTCGAGCAGGTTCTTCTCGCGCAGCGTGTCCATCGGTTGCCAGAAGCCGGTGTGGCGCCAGCTCATCAGCTGGCCGTCGGTGGCGAGCCGTGTCATCGGTTCGGCTTCCCACGGCATCGCGTCGTGGTCGATCAAAGCCAGGCAGCGCGGCGACAGCACGAAAAAACCGCCGTTGATCAGCCCGCTGTGGCGCTGGTCGGCATGGTCGGGGCAGTCGCCACGCGGCTTTTCGGTGAAGCCGCGCACGTGGCCGTCGTCGATCTGCAAAGCGCCATAGCGCCCGGGCGGCTGCACGGCAGTGACGGTGGCCAGCTTGCCGTGGCGGCGGTGAAAGTCGATCGAGCCGGCAATGTCGACGTTCGCCACGCCGTCGCCGTAAGTGAAGCAAAAAGCCTCTTCATCTGCCACGTAGTCGGCCACGCGTTTCAAGCGGCCGCCGGTCATCGTGTCTTCGCCGGTGTTGACCAGCGTCACCTTCCAGGGCTCGGCATGGCGCTGGTGCACCTGCATGTGGTTGTCGGCCATCGAAAACGTCACGTCCGACATGTGCAGGAAGTAGTTCGCGAAGTACTCCTTGATCACATAGCCTTTGTAGCCGCAGCAGATCACGAACTCGTTGACGCCGTTGGCCGAGTAGATTTTCATGATGTGCCACAGCATCGGCTTGCCGCCGATCTCGACCATCGGCTTGGGCTTCAGGTTGGTTTCTTCTGAAATGCGGCTGCCGAAGCCACCGGCGAGGATCACTGCTTTCATCGTTGTGCCTTCCGTTTCACTGGACTAGTCCAGCCAGACCGAGACGCCCAGCCCCAGCGAGCGCAGCAGCGCCGTGGCCTGCTGGCCGTCATGCAGCGCGTTGATGTACGACACGCGCAGGTTGTAGTGCTCGTTCTCGGCCGACATCACGTCGAACAGCGAGCGCCGGCCCAGCTGCTGCCACTGCTGCAGCGTGAAGTTGCGCACCTTGTCGCTGTTGCGCACCACCTCCACCGTCTGGCGGGCGCGGTCGAAGGCGGCGGTGGCCTGTTCGTGCACTTCGGCCATGCGCGATTTGCGGGCTTCCAGCGCGTCGGCCGTTTGCAGCCGCGCGGCTTCGGCGCGCTTGCGCACCGCGGCCAGCGCTGCGTCGCTGCCGGGCGACAGCAATGGCACGCTGAACGCCACGCCGGCCATGACCGAATTGGCACTGCCGTTGCCGGCACCGGTCGAACCGCTGAAGATCCAGTTCAATTGCGATTTCTGCCCGGCCGCCAAGGCGCGGGCATAGCTGTCGGCGGCGCGCGCCTGCGCGGCCAGCTGGCTGATTTCCGCCGCCCGCTCGGCCTCGGCCAGCACGGTTGGCAGCGCCGGCACGTCCAGCAGCAGCGAGGCCGTGCCTTCGCCGCCCGGCAGCGCGTCGCCGATGAAGCGCGCCAGCCGGGTTTCGGTCTGCCGCAGCGTTGACAGGCTTTGCGACTGCGCCAGCTCCGCTTGCTGCTGCGTCTTCTTCGCCTGCACCAGCTCGCTGGCGCGGCCCTTGTCGGCGTTGACGATCTGCTGCAGCGCGTCGACCAGGCAGCTCATCTTGCGGGCATATTGCTGGTAGATCTGCGCCTGTAGCCGGTAGCGGCTGCGGTCGATCGCGAGCGACACGGTCTGCAGCGCGATCTGATCTTGCGCGCTCAGCTGGCCCAGCCGGGCTGCGTCATACAAATTCTTGCGCCAGCCACTCAGCTCGCGCACGCGGCCGGCGTCATACAGCGGCGCGCCGACGTTGACCGACGCGCGCAGCTGCGGTCCGCTGCTCGTCGTGATGTTGTGGCCCTGCACGCCCGACAGCCCGACCTGGCCCGACAACGAGGCTTGCGGCCGCGCGCCGGCACGGGCTTCGGCCAGATCGTCAGCCGCCGCATCGGCCAGCAGCCGGGCGGCGCCGATGGCGTTGCTGCGCCGCACCGCTTCGCGCACCATGGCCTGCAGGCCCAGCCGCGGCGAAGCGGCGTCGCCGGTGCGGGCGGCGGCCGAGGCAGCGTCGCTGGAGGC
>JANXMO010000655.1 GCA_025354615.1 Burkholderiales bacterium
GGTTGAAGCGCGCGGCCGGCTCGCGCTCAACCACCGCGGCCGCAATGCCGGCCCGCTCGCGCAGAAAACGGCGCAATACCGCGTTGACGAACGCGGCCGCGGCCGGCGCGCGCTGGGCCGCGGCTGTCACGGCCTGGTCAACCACGGTGTGGTCGGCATACGGAGGCGCCGCGTCGGGCCACAGCAGCGCCAGGGCGGTCAGCAGCAAGGCGTCGACTGCCGGGGCCGGCGGTTTGGGCGCCAGCCGGGCGCGCACCGCCTGGGCGCTGCCCAGCCAGCGCAACACATGAAAACTCAGTGCCTGGGTGCCGGGCCTGGCCTCGGCCGGGCAGCGGGCCAGCGCGTCGTCGAGCGAGCGCCCTGCACGCACCGCCTGCACCGCGTCGGCCGTGTGGTTGAGCAGCACCGCCAGCGGCAGCGAGCGCGCCGACGGCAGGGAAGAAGAAGGCGTTGGGTTCACCGCAGCAGTCTACGGGCGGCGCTGGTGCGGTACGCTGTGGGTCGTCGCGCCGCCTGGCGTTTCAGCCCTTTTCCCCATGTCCGTACCCCTCAACGCCCCTGCCTTGCCGCCAGCCGCCGCGCCCGATCGGCCGTCCGCGTCACAGCGCATCCGCAGCCGGCTGGCAGCTGCCGGCAGCCGCTACCACGCGAATGACAACATCGCCGCGTTCATTGAAGCCGGCGAATTGGCTGAATTGCAAGGTGAGGTGCAGGGCCGGCTGCAAGAGGTGCTGAATGCATTGGTGATCGACACCGCCAACGACCACAACACCCGCGAAACCGCGCAACGCGTGGCCAAGATGTTCGTCACCGAAGTGTTCGAAGGCCGCTACGTGCCGCGCCCGGCGTTGACGGAATTTCCCAATGACACGCGGATGAACGAGCTGATGATCATCGGGCCCATCACCGTGCGCAGTGCCTGTTCGCACCACCTGTGCCCGATCATGGGCAAGGTGTGGATCGGCATCCTGCCCAATGAGCACTCGAATCTGATCGGCCTGTCGAAATACGTGCGCATCTGCCACTGGGTGATGAGCCGGCCGCAAATTCAGGAAGAAGCGGTGACGATGCTGGCCAATGAATTGCAGGCCCGCGTCAAACCCGACGGGCTGGCCATCGTGATGGAAGCCGATCACTTCTGCATGCACTGGCGCGGCGTCAAAGACAACGAAGCGATGCTCGTCAACAGCATGATGCGGGGCTCGTTTTTGAAGGACGCGCAGCTGCGCAGCGAATTTTTGTCGCTGTTGACTCAAAGAAAATAAATCGGTTGCCGGTTCCAGGAGACTTTTCATGCTCGTGCGTTTGATGTATGCCAGCCGCGCCACCCATCACAGTGCCGATGACCTGGCCGCGATACTCAAATCATCGAAGCAGCACAACCCGGCGCAAGGCATCACCGGCGTGCTGTGCTGTTCGACGGGCATCTTTTTGCAAGTGCTCGAAGGCGGGCGGCAGCCGGTGTCGGTGCTCTACAACCGGATTGCACAAGACACGCGCCACCACGACGTGGTGCTGCTGAGCCATGAAGAAATCAGCGAGCGCCGCTTTGCCGGCTGGGCAATGGGGCAAGTTCACCTGAACCGGCTCAACCCGGCGCTGCTGCTGAAGTACTCGGAAAAAGCCGAGCTCGATCCGTATGCGGCCACGGCGGCGGTGTCGATGGCGTTGCTCGACGAGCTGGTGGCCACGGCGTCGGTCATGTGTCCTGGGTGATTCAGTAGGTGCTGCGGTGCTGCGTTCACCCCTGATTGCGGGGGCGGTTTACAGCGGTCTCGGTGATAGGGTGTCGGTCGGTTTCAAACCGTTTGCATCACCACTCTCCAGCGACCCATGAACGACCTCGTCAAACGCCTTTCCTTTCGCCCCTTGTTCGCCGCCATGGCTTGCGCTTTCGCGGCATCGGCTGCTCCGGCCGCCACCCTGACAGCCACCGGCAGTTACCAGCTCGACGGCGCCAGCGTGGTGCCGTTGCTCAGCGGCCCGAGTGGTGGCTCTGTCGACGTGCTGGCATTTCCTTATGGCACGGCCAGCTCGGCCGGCCTGCACAGCTACGGTTCGCCAAGCGGCAACTTCGGCAGCCGCTCGTCAGGCTATGGCGTTTATGACGTCAACGGCAGCTTTCGCATCGTCGAGACGATTTCCAACAACACCGGCGCCGCTGCACAGGTGGACTTCAATTTCCACATCACCCCTGGCTTGTTGCAAAACGAGGTGTACGCACCGTTGACCGGCAGCCAGTACGTGAGCGCCGGCCTGAACTTCAATGTGCAGCGCAACGGCAGCTCGGTGTGGGGCAGCAGCGCCACCTTGAGCACCGATGCCAACGGCACCGTGTTCAACTCGTCTGGCACCAATCTGTATGCCGGCAGTGGCACCTATTACGCCATCAACGGCGTCAACCAGACGGTGGATCTGGGTGTGCTGGATGCCGGCCAGTCGCTGACGCTGCAATACGACTTGACCACGTTTGCCCGTGGCAATGCGCCAGCCGGGAACGCCGTGGTGGTGCCGGAACAAACCTTTGTCGTGCCCGACCAGTGGGTTGATTTCTGCCACT
>JANXMO010000656.1 GCA_025354615.1 Burkholderiales bacterium
CAGCAATTTGACGCCCGTGTTCGCCGCGCTGCTGTCCGCCGCGCTGCTGGGAGAAGCGCCGCAGCTATTTCACGCTGCCGCGTTCGGATTGATCGTTGCCGGCATTGCGTTTTCCGCCCTGCGTTGACGCTGTGGGCCGAAGGGAAATTCGATGCACCCAGTCTGGTCACGATTTGTTGAATATTTGGTGAGGACTTCGTAAACCTGCGAGGATTAAAGTGATCCATCACAGACCCTCTCAGGAGCCGCTCGTGTTCAATCGCAGACACCTCTTCTTCGCCAGTTTGCTGCCTTGGCAAGCCGCATTTGCCAACGAGCGTTTTGAAGTGACCTACACCGACGCCGAATGGCGCAAACGCCTGAGCGCCGAGCAATACCGCGTGCTGCGCAAGGAAGGCACCGAGCCGGCGTTCAGCCATCCATTGAACAACGAGCACCGCGCCGGCACGTTTTCATGCGCCGGCTGCGCCCTGCCCTTGTTCGCATCGGCAACCAAATTTGACAGCGGAACGGGCTGGCCGAGCTTTTACAAGCCGCTCGACAACGCCGTGGCCACACGCGTTGACACTGACTACGGCATGCGGCGAACCGAAGTGCACTGCCGCCGCTGCGGCGGCCACCTGGGCCATGTGTTCGATGACGGGCCCAAACCCACCGGCTTGCGTTACTGCATGAACGGCGTGTCGCTGGCTTTTGCACCGCAAGCCAAATAGCGATGCAAGCTGGTGGCTGCGCCTATCGCCCGTTCACCACTGCATTGCCAGATCCAACTTCGACCCTCACATGACGGCGCAGGTCTTCATGTTCACTTGGCACCGCTTTGAAAGGCACCTCATGCTCCGCGCTCCTTCCACCTCTACCCATTCGACTTCGCGGTTGCCGCGCCGCCACATGCTGCGGTGGTTGGCCAGCATGGCCGCCATTGCAGCCGGCCCGCTGCTGCTGTGGCAGGCCAGCAGCGCTGCGCCAGGCGAAGCCGTGCCGCTCGCGCCGCCGCTGCAAGACGTCTCTGCCGGCCCGTCCCACAAAGAAAAAGCCATCTTCGCAGGCGGCTGCTTCTGGGGTGTGCAGGGCGTTTACCAACACCTGCGGGGCGTGCAGCGCGTGGTGTCGGGTTACAGCGGCGGCAACGCCAACACCGCGACCTACCCGGCCGTTGGCCGCGGCGATACCGGGCATGCGGAATCGGTTGAAATCACCTACGACCCGGCACAAGTTTCATACGGCACTTTGCTGCAGGTGTTCTTCTCGGTCGCTCACAATCCAACTGAACTCAACCGCCAGGGCCCGGATACTGGCACGCAATACCGTTCGGCCATTTGGGCGACCAATGCCGACCAATACAGAGTCGCCAAGGCCTACATTGCGCAGCTCGACAAAGCCAAATCATTCAAGGCGCCAATCGTCACGGGCCTGGAAAATGGCAGCAGCTTCTTCGCCGCCGAGGCCTATCACCAGGATTTCATGGCTGAACAGCCCAACCACCCTTACATCGCCGTTCACGACGCCCCCAAGGTGGCGCAGCTGCAACGGCTGTTCCCCACGCTCTACCGGGCTGAGCCAGTGTTGGTCAAGAAAACGTCGTAGAAGTTGAACAAAGGTGTTGGTGCTGTTGATGCCTGTTGCGACTCTGTCTTCAACCCAGCAGACTTCAATGCCGCGCATAGCAATGCGTGTCGCACCAACAGCAGGAAATTCAAGATGAAACAGACCAGCTTTGCCTTTCACTGCGCCATTGCCGCGCTGTGTGCACTGTCCGCCGTAACGGTTCAGGCCGTGACCCGGGGCAACACCGCCGAAGGCCGTGCGTTCGTCAGCGGCGGCGTGGGTGAGGAAGAGGCCCGCCAGCTGCAGGCCGAACGTGCACGCTACAGTTTGTCGGTCCGGACTGCCGCCAAGCGGTCGGGCGCTTTTCTGGCAGATGTGCACATTCGCATTCGCAACGCGGCGCAAACCACCGTGTTCGACCAAGACCTCGATGGCCCCTGGCTGATGATCGACCTGCCCGGCGGCCGCTATGAGGTTGAGGCGCGTTTCGCCGGCCAATCTCAGCGCCAGGTCACGACAATCGCCCTGCAGGGGCACCAGCAGCTGGATTTCCGTTTTGCGTCGGATGCCGATACGGACCCGTCGAAAGCCGCTGCACGGTGAAGCAACGGCATTCCAACAACTATCCGATCGGGACCTGTGCGCGCCAGCACGGACGTGCTTTGGCCAAGCGAAAGATGAATTTCGCAAAATCGACAACGCAACGGACAACGAGAATATGGCGAACCTGTTCATTGCCATCCAAGGACCGCCTTGAAAATTGCCACGTGGAACGTCAATTCACTCGCAGTCCGCCTGCCGCAGGTGGTGCAATGGCTGGCCGCCCACCAACCCGATGTGCTGTGCCTGCAGGAAACCAAGCTCACCGATGACCGGTTTCCGCATGAAGAACTGAAAGCGGCGGCGGGTTACGAATCTTGGGCGTTTGGCCAGAAGACCTACAACGGTGTGGCATTGCTGTCGCGCAGCGCGGCGGTTGATACCGCACGCAACCTGCCCGGTTTCGATGACGCGCAAGCGCGGGTGCTGACCGCCACGTTCGACGGCATGCGGGTCATCAACGCGTATTTCCCTAACGGCCAGGCGCCTGACAGCGACAAGTTCGCCTACAAAATGCAATGGCTGCAGGCGCTGCAGGCTCACGTGGCGAGCGAGCTGAAACGCCACCCGGCGCTGCTGCTGCTGGGCGACTACAACATTGCGCCTGATGACCGCGATGTCTGCGATCCAGCCGCCTGGGCCGGCCAGATCCATTGCACGCCGCAGGAGCGAGCGCACTTTCAGGCGCTGCTGGCGCTGGGGCTTGTCGACGCCTTTCGGCTGTTCGAGCAAGCGCCGCGCAGCTGGAGCTGGTGGGATTACCGCAACCTGGCATTTCGCAAGAACCAGGGCTTGCGGATCGACCACATTCTTGTCAGCGAGGCGCTGCGCCCGCGCGTGGCCGCTTGCGCGATCGACAAGCTGCCGCGCAAGAACGAGCGGCCGAGCGACCACGCGCCGGTGTGGGTAGACCTCGGCACGGCGTGAAGCCAGGCGCGCAAGGCCAAGCCCGTCATTCCAACCCCAGTTCCTGAATCTTGCGGGTGATGGTGTTTCGGCCGATGCCCAATTTTTGCGCCGCCTCGATGCGGCGCCCGCGCGTGACGTCCAGCGCCGCGTGAATCAGCTGCGCCTCGAACTGGCGGGTCAGCATGTCCCATACCCCGGGCACGCCGGACAGCAGCAATTGGCGTGATTCGCGCTGCAAGTCGGCGAGCCAGCTGGCAGTGGCCGGTGGCACTGCAACTGGCGCTTTCACATCGGCCAGCCCGCCGTCAACCGCCAGTGGCGCGCGGCTGTACCCAGGCAGCTCGGGCGCCCCGTTGTCAACCGCCAGCGCAGCGCTACTTGCCGCTGGCGCGGGCCAGGCCGGCGCGTCATCGGCCAGTTCAGGCGGCAGGTCTTTCGGCTCAACGGTTTGCGCCGGCGCCATCACCGTCAGCCAGTGGCAGATGTTTTCGAGCTGGCGCACATTGCCTGGAAAATCAAAGCGCATCAGCTTTGACAGCGCCGCCTCGTTGATGCGCTTGGCGTCAACGCCCAGGTCGCGAGCGCTTTTTTGCAGGAAAAACCGCGTCAGCGCCGGCACATCTTCCGGCCGTTCGCGCAACGCCGGCAGGCGCAGGCGAATGACGTTCAGGCGGTGAAACAGGTCTTCGCGAAAAGCGCCCTGACGCACGCGGTCTTCCAGGTTTTGATGCGTTGCCGCGATCACGCGGACGTTGCTTTTCATCGGGTTGTGGCCACCCACGCGGTAGAACTGGCCGTCCGACAGCACGCGCAGCAGCCGTGTCTGCAAGTCGAACGGCATGTCGCCGATTTCATCGAGAAACAGCGTGCCGCCATCGGCCTGCTCGAAGCGCCCGCGCCGTGTGGTCTGCGCCCCGGTGAAGGCACCGCGCTCGTGGCCGAACAGCTCGCTCTCAAGCAAGTCTTTTGGAATGGCCGCTGTGTTGATGGCAACAAAAGGCCCACTGGCGCGTGTGCTGTGCTTGTGCAGCGCACGCGCCACCAGCTCTTTGCCCGAGCCGGATTCACCGGTGATCAACACCGTCACCAGGCTTTGGCTCAGCCGGCCGATGGCGCGAAAAACGTCCTGCATCGCCGGCGCCTGACCGAGCATTTCCGGCACGTCGGCCGGCCGGTCGTCGAGCACTTCGTCGCGCCGGCTTTCATCAAGCGCACGGCGAATCAGCTCGACCGCCTTGGGCACGTCGAAGGGCTTGGGCAGGTACTCGAAGGCGCCGCCCTGGAAGGCACTGACGGCGCTGTCGAGATCGGAGTAGGCCGTCATGATGATGACCGGCAGGCCGGGCTGACGCAGTTTGATCTGCGTCAGCAGTTCAATGCCCGAGCCGCCTGGCATTCGGATATCGGACACCAGCACCTGCGGCATGCCGTCTGCCAACGCGGCCAGCACGTCGCGCGCATTGGTGAAGCTGCGCACCGCCAGGTTTTCGCGGGCCAGCGCTTTCTCGAGCACGAAGCGGATGGATTGGTCGTCGTCAACGATCCAGATGGGTTTCATGCCTGCCTTCAAAGGCGCCCACGCGGCCGCCGGTTGCTTCATTCACGCTTGTTCATTCAACACAGTGATGAGCACCTGGGCCGCCGCGCCGCCGGCAGGCGCCGCTCAGGGCAAGGGAATCACCGTTTTGAAGACCGTCCGCCCTGGTTCGCTGTCGCATTCGATCGTGCCGTGGTGCTGCTGCACGAAGGTTTGCGCCAGCGTCAGCCCCAGCCCCGTGCCGCCCTCCCGCCCCGACACCAGCGGGTAGAAAATGCAGTCTTTGAGGGACTCGGCGACACCGGGGCCGTTGTCCTGAATATGCAATTCCAGTGCCAGTCGATAGCGTTGGCGGTCCAAGGTGACTTGGCGGGCAATGCGGGTGCGCAAGGTGATCACCGCATCGCCCATGACGATTTGACCCGCCAGCGCCTGCGCTGCGTTGTTGACCATGTTCAGAATGGCCTGAATCAGCTGTTCGCTGTCACCGCGGAACTGCGGAATCGAAATGTCGTAATCCCGCTCGACACGCAGGCCGCGTGGAAACTCCGCCAGCACCAGCGAGCGCACCCGTTCGCACACCTCGTGGATATTGACGTCGCTGACCACATGCGGCTTGCGGTGCGGCGCCAGCAGCCGGTCGACCAGCGCCTGCAGACGGTCGGCCTCCTGGATGATGACCTGCGTGTACTCGGTCAGCGCCCGGGGCGCGATCTCCATTTCCAGCAACTGTGCCGCGCCGCGGATGCCGCCCAGCGGGTTCTTGATTTCATGCGCCAGGTTGCGGATCAATTCCTTGTTGGCGCGCGCCTGGCCCAGGATGCGCTCCTCACGGTCCTGGCGCGTTTGCTGCTCGATTTCGACCAGCTCGACCAGCAAATTGTGTTCGCCGTCCATCTGGTTGACGATGACGTGCACGGGCAGCGCGTCACCCTGAACCGTTGGGGGCCGGCGCAGCAAGGCGTCAAGGCGGCTGGTCGCGAACTGGTTGCGCGCCACGGCGTCAGCGGTTTCGCGCAACCGTTGCGCATCGACAAACCAGTCGAACACCGAGC
>JANXMO010000669.1 GCA_025354615.1 Burkholderiales bacterium
CCTGTTCTGGAACGGCGAAGCCGTCACGCGTGACGTGGTTCAGCAGCGCTTTGCGCTCGAAGGCCGCAAGGCGCAGCAGCCTGAAGTGCACCTGCGGGCCGATCAGGGCGTGGCCTACCGGTTCGTGGCGCAAACGCTGGCCGATGCGTCGAAAGCCGGCTTGACCAAAATCGGCTTCATCAGCACGCCTGAGGCTGCCCGCTGATGCAAGCGCCCGCCGGGCCGCCTGCGCCGCCTTTGCCGCCCGTCACGCTGGGCACAGACGACGGCGCGCTACAGCTGCTGCCGCCCAAACCCACGCCCGCCGCGGTGCGCTGCATCGCCAGTGACCAGCTGTTTCGCGGCACAGCGCAAGTGCACATCGAGCACCGCGGTGTGCTGTACCGCCTGCGCCAAACCGCGCTGGGCAAATTGATTTTGACCAAGTAGTTTTTCTTTATCCAAGCGACTTCCTCCCTCCCGCACCAGCCCGCCGCCGCCAGCCCCGTGCTCCTTTTTCTCCCGGAAAACACCGTGCCGCGTTCATCCTTGCCTGCCAGATCGACCCGCCGCCACAAGGCGCCGTCTTCGCTTTCGTCGTCTTCAATTCAACCTGCTGCGGCAACGCTCGCCCTGACGCCGCAACGCCTGCTGCCGCTGGGCGCGCTGGCCGCCGGCTTTGGCTTGTTCCACGCCGCGGCGTTGGCGCAAACCCAAGTCGCACCGCCAACTGCGCCTCGTTCTGCGGCCGCTGCCGCTTCAGCCGCTTCGGCGCCGGCAAAAGCCGAAACAATGCTGAAGCCGATCGCCGTCAAGGCGAAGATCGAAACCGATGCCAATTCGGTACGCGCCAGCACGTCAACCATCGGCAAAGGCAACCAGGAGCTGCGCGACATTCCGCAGTCGGTCACTGTGGTGACTGAAAAACTGATGGATGACCGCCGCATCGACACCTTGAAAGAAGCCTTGCACCAGACCGCCGGCATCACCTTCCAGGCGGCCGAAGGCGGCGAAGAGGATATTCGCCTGCGCGGCTTCTCACTGGCCACCAGCGGCGACATTTACGTCGACAGCCTGCGCGACCCGGCTTTTTACGAGCGCGACACGTTCAGCTATGACCGCATCGAATTGCTGCGCGGCTCCGCCTCCATGCTGTTCGGCCGTGGCTCCACCGGCGGCGTGGTCAACCAGGTGCAGAAACAGGCTTTCCTGGGCGATGCCAACCAGGTTGACCTGACCGTTGGAACGGGTGAATACAAGCGCGTCACCGCTGACTTCAACACCAAGCTGTCCGACACCTCGGCCTTCCGGCTGAACGCAATGGCCACGCTGGCTGACAACTACGGCAACCGGATCGACAAACACGGCGTGGCGGTGAACTACCGCTTCGGCATTGGCACGGCCGACGAGTTCTACCTTGCCGGCTACTACCTGCGCAACGACAACGGCATCAACTACGGCCTGCCGTGGCTGCGCACCAATTCGACCCAGTCCACGGCCAACCCGTCCGGGCTGATCAACAACATCGACCCGCGCAACTACTACGGCGCGGCAAGCGATTACAACGCTGGCGGCGCCGCCTACGGCACGCTGGGGTATACGCACCGCTTTGCAGACGGCGGCGAATTGAAATCAGCGCTGCGCCAGGGCCGTTATGACCGTGACCAGCGCGCCAGCACCATTCGCTTCTGCGTTGCCCCCACCTGCCCCGCATTCACCACGCCGGGCCAGAACGGCCCGGTGCAGGTCACCGCCGCCACACCGTTGACCCGCGGCACCAACAACAAGGTGCAGGACATGAACACCACCTACTGGCAAAGCGACTACAGCAACAAGTTCAACTGGTTCAAGCTGAACAACGAGGTGCTGGCAGGCGTTGACGCCGCACACGAGGTGTTCAACGGCTACGCCGCGGTGCTGCCGCCCGGCGTGGTGCTGGACAAGAACAACCCGCGCACCACCATCGGCACGCCCAACGACGGCACCGGCGGCGTCAACGAAGCGTTGCGGCAAACGCGCCGGCAGGCGGCGTTCGACGCCAAGTCGCTCGGTGTCTACGCACAAGACCTGGTGCAGGTGGCGCCGGCCTGGAAAATTCTCGGTGGCCTGCGTTACGACTACTTCAAGGGCGACTACCAGACTTTTGCCACAGCCAACGCGCCGGCTGTGCCGGCCGCCGGCACGCAAACCGCCGAGCGCGGCCGCTCGGACGGCCTGTGGAGCAAGCGCTTCGGCGTGCTGTACCAGCCGAGCGAAACGGCGTCGTATCACTTCTCTTACGGCACGTCGTTCAACACCTCGGGCGACACCTACCAATACGACCTGCCGGGCAGCAACACCGCGCCCGAAGGCAGCCGCAACATCGAACTGGGTGCGAAGCTGGATTGGTTCGACGGCAAGTTGAGCACGCGAATGGCCGTGTTCCACGCCACCAAGACGAACGAGCGCAACCGTGATTCACCGGCCGGCACGCCGTTGACCGATTACCTGCTATCAGGCGAGCGGCACGCCGCTGGCGCGGAGCTGGACATTGCCGGGCGCATCACCCCGGCCTGGGAAGTGTTCGGTTCGTACGCGTGGATTCCGTCGGCACGGATCGACAAGGGCAACCCGGACGGCACGGCGCTGAGCGGCGAGTTGGTGGGCCAACGGCCGTCGATGACGCCACGCCACAGCGGCACCATCTGGACCACTTACCAGTTCACGCCCACGCTGCGCCTGGGCGGCGGCCTGAACGCACGCAGCTCGCAAACGCCGAACCGCAACCCGGCCGGCATCGTCGCGCCGAAGTTCGTCACCGGCGACCTGCTGTTCGAGTACACGCCCAGCGACACGCTGGCCTTCAAGCTCAACGTGCTGAACGTGACCAACAAGCTGTACGCCGATTCGCTGTACACCGGGCATTACATCCCCGGCGCGCCGCGTTCAGTGCAGCTGACGATGACGTCACGGTTCTGACCGGTACGCTGGCAAAAAAAACCGTCACACCCATGCTGCTGCACCTCAGACAAGTGCTCACGCCTGATGAAGTCGAGCAGGCGCGTGCCGTGTTGCAAGACGCGGCCTGGGGCGATGGGCGGGTGACGGCGGGCGTGCAGTCGGCGCAGATGAAAAACAACGAGCAGCTGCCGCAAGACAGTGCCGCGGCACGCCTGCTGCAACAGCTTGTGCTGGACGGCTTGAACCGGCATGCGGTGTTTTTTTCCGCGGCGCTGCCCAAGCGGATCTTCCCGCCGCTGTTCAACCGCTACGGCGGCGCGGCCAATGCGTTCGGCAACCACGTCGACAACGCCGTGCGCTACGTGCCCGGCACGCAGGGCGAGCGCGTGCGCACCGACATCAGCTGCACGCTGTTCCTGTCCGAACCCGATACCTACGACGGCGGCGAGCTGTGCGTTGAAGACACCTTCGGCACGCAGTCGGTCAAGCTGCCGGCAGGCGACCTGGTGCTGTACCCCGGCACCAGCGTGCACCGCGTCGAGCCGGTCACCCGCGGCCATCGGTTGGCCAGTTTTTTCTGGGTCGAAAGCATGGTGCGCAGCGACGAACAGCGCCGCCTTCTGTTCGACATGGACACGCATTTGATGCGGCTGCGCACCTCGGCCGGCGAAACCGATGCAGCCGTGATCGGGCTGACGGGCACGTATCACAACCTGCTGCGGCTGTGGGCTGACGTTTGACGAACGCCTGTTGACCGCGCACCTCAGCCTCTTTTCC
>JANXMO010000683.1 GCA_025354615.1 Burkholderiales bacterium
CCAAGTCGCTGCCCGCGCCACTGCCAGTGGGAATGAGCTTTTGCGCCAATGCGCTCCAGCTGGGGTTTGCTTCATTGGCGCTGCCGGGCACCGAACAATTCCAGTTGTTGCCCGTCGAGCTGCCCACGCTGGTGTTGCCCCGGCTGGTGTCGACGTCGGCGCGATCGAAGCAGTATTCCCACTGCGCCAGCGCGGTGGCGTTGCCCAGCGGGGTGTAGCGGCTGCCATTGGCGTTGTAGAGCGGCGCCGTGGGCAGCGTGGCTGAATCGAGCGACGCCGGCACTTGGCCGGTGATCACCGACATCGATGCGTGCTCGTGCCCTGCAACGACCGACTCGATGCCAATGAACAGTGGCACATTTTTGTAGGCGTTGAGGTACTCGACCAGCGGGTACTGAAATTCCTGTATCGATTGCCAGCGCCACATGTTCTGGTTCGGTGTGGCGCCGGAGACCAGGCCCTTGGGCTGCACCGGCGGCGTGGTGTTTTGCCACGTGGTGGTCGGGCCTTGCGGCGTCAGCGGGTAGACCGGCGTGTCCAGGCTCGCGTCTTCGGTCAAGGTGCAATTGCGGTTGCCGCTGCCGCCATGGCCGGCTTGCACGAACCAGTCCAGGCCAAAGTTGCCCTCGGTCCGCTCGGTGGATTTTTTCACCAGCTTTTGCATCGAGATCGAGCCGTCGGAGCAGGTGGTGTGGTTATGAAAGTCACCCGCCACGTATTTGCCGGGCGTTTTGCCTGCCGCTGACGCCGGCGTTGGCGCCATCGCCAAGGTGCTGCTGCCGATGGCGGTCACTGCGGCAAGCGCAAGTGGGCTTCTGTGAAATTGAAATGCCATCGGTTTGCTCCTGGTGCATGGGGGTTGGAAGAGGCGCTGCCTTGGTCCTGACCGGCAAGCGTCAACCGATCGTAGAGACGCCCCATGACAGTTGCATGACGGGTGACCTCAAATCGGGATGCACCGCCCGCAGTGTTTTCGTCACAAAGTTGTCTTCAACCGTTTCTACGATGGGAGCGTGCCGGGGCGCTGCCAGCGCGGGTGTCGCACTGGCCCGAACGCACGTCAATTGGAGATCCTGATGAAGCTGCTTTCTATTGCTGCGCTGGCCCTGTTCACCACCGCGCCTGTCTTTGCGTCCTCGTCTTTTCTGCTCGACTTCGAGAAGAACTGGGACTACACCAATGGCGACATCAACGGCTACTACGGTGGCGGCACGGCCGCCGATGGCAGTGCTGGCGCCGATGTCGGTGTGTCCTTCGTCAATGTGTCGGGCTTGTCGAACGATGCCAACTTCACCTATTACAGCGGCGCGCCGTCAATGGTGGGAACGGCCTACGCCCACAGTTTTGCGCCGCAAGACCAGGCGTTCATGAACGTGAGTGGTGGGGTCGACAACGCGCTTTCGTTCTTTTACTCAAGCCCCGTTGGTGTGACCGGCGCGGTTCGCGCCTACAGCGGCCTCAACGGCAGCGGCGCCTTGCTGGGCACGTTGGACTTGGCGGCCAATGCAAGCCCCGCTTATGACGGCTGGACGCAGGCCACCCTGGCCTTCAACGGCACCGCCCGTTCCTTCGACCTGACCAACAGCGCCAATGGCGTGGCCTTTGACAACATAGCGGCCAACATCAGTGCCGTGCCCGAGCCCAGCGCATGGATGTTGATGCTGCTGGGTGGTGCCTGCCTGATGCTGCGAACCGCCCGCCGTCGCGCTTGAAAGCGGTGTTGCAAGCCTGACCCGCTGAAGGGGAAGTGCATGGCCTGAAACAGAGCGCCGGCCAGGGGTGGTGTTTGCCGTGCGGACAAGGCCTGCGCACAAGGCCTGCGCATCGCAGGTCCTAAACTGACCTCCGTTGCAACGCGGTTGCAGCCGTTCAGTGGCGGACTTACTTCATGGACATTGCAAATGCATCGTTGCTGGCTCGCCGTGTGGCGGCCGACCGGGGCTGGGCCTGGTGGCACGCGGCGTGGCTGGTTTTCATCCGCAATGCGGGCATGTGGATCGTGCTGGCCTTGGCCATGCTGGTGGTCTTCGCTGTGCTCGGACGTTTGGCGTTGTTCGGCAGGCTGGTGGCGCTGCTGCTGTTGCCGGTGTTCATGGGTGGCTGGATGTTGACCGTGCGGCGGGTGGAGCCGGCAGGCGTGCCGGTGCTGGCCGATGTGTTCGCGGGTTTTCAGCAGCGGCGGCTGGTTCCGTTGCTGGTGCTGGGCGTGGTGTTGGTGGCGTCGATTGCCGCTGTCGGTTTGACCTTCAGCGTGCTGGGCATGGGCGCCGCGTTTGGTCTGGCTGGCGGTGCCCTGGCCTATAGCGTGCTCGGCCTGCTGGCGAGCCTTGGCGTCATGTTGTTGGCCCTGGTGGCCGTTGCGCTGCTCAGTGTCATGGTTGGCATGGCCTTGTGGTTTGCGCCCGCTCTGGTGGTGCTGCAAGGTTTGGCACCCGTTGATGCGCTCAAAGCCAGCTTTTTGGCCCAGTTGAAAAACTGGCGGGCTTTTTTGCTCTACAGCGCCGTTTATTTGGTCGCTGCGCTTTTGGCGACCGTTCCTTTCGGACTGGGTTGGTTGGTGCTGGTGCCGGTCGGCATGACCACGCTTTATGTGTCGTACACGGAGGTTTTCGGCAGTTGAAAACGGTTGAGGCGCGTGCATTGCCCTGCTACACGGCTTATTCCGTTTCATCCGGCACTTCATGAAAGTGCTTAAATTTTTTGGTCGCCACGTGCGTCACTGTTTTCGCCATGCACTTGCTTTATGCCGCCACTGCGCGCGCCGCGCCAGCCGCTTGTCCTGCCTACCGGGCCCGTTTGGCAACCGGCCCGGCGGATGTGCGTGCGGCGCAGGCACTGCGCTTTGATGTTTTCAACATGGAGCTCGATGAGGGCTTGTCGCAGTCGTATGAAACCGGGCTGGACGCCGACCCGTTCGATGCGGTGTGTGACCACTTGATCATCGAGGCCGCCGACGGCAATGTTGTGGGCACTTACCGTCTGCAGACCGGCCACCGTGCCGGCAAAGCGCTTGGCTATTACAGCGAGCGCGAATTCGACTTCACGCCGTTCGAGCCCATGCGCGGCCAGATGCTGGAACTGGGCCGGGCCTGTATTCACCACCATCACCGCAATTACAGCGTGCTGAATCTGCTCTGGCAGGGCATTGCCCGGCATGCGCAGCAGCAGGGCAGCCGCTATTTGATCGGCTGCAGCTCATTGACGTCGCAAGACGCCCGGGTGGGCCTGGCGGCCTATGACGTGCTGGCGCCGCATTTGGCACCGCCACGTTGGCGAACGCGGCCGCGACAGGCCTTTGATTTGGCGCATGACGGCGCGCCCACCCGCAGCTTCCACAGAAGTCACGGCAATGCTGCGCCGCTGGCGCCAGCGGCGCGAATTCCTCGCCTTTTATCGGCTTATCTGGCGCTGGGCGCTGCCATTTGCGGCCCACCAGCCATCGACCGTGAATTCAAGACGATCGACTTCCTGACCTGGATCGACATCGAATCGCCGCGCATGCGTTTGCTGACGCGCCGCGGCCGTTACACCGGTTGACCACTCGCTGGCCGGCGCGTTGCGCGGCAGTGGTCTCACCCATCAAGCCACGGGCATTCGAATCAAATGGTCGAACGCCGACAACGCCGCCTTGGCGCCCTCGCCGGTAGCGATGATGATTTGCTTGTAAGGCACGGTGGTCACGTCACCCGCCGCGTAGACGCCGGGAAGGCTGGTGTGGCAACGCGCGTCAATCACCACTTCGCCGTGGGCTGACAGCTCCAGCGTTCCTTTCAGCCACTCGGTGTTCGGCACCAAGCCGATCTGCACGAAAACGCCGGCCAGCTCGATCAGATGCAACTCGCCGGTGGTGCGGTCCCGCAGGTGCAAGCCGTTGACACGGCTGCCGTCACCGGTGATTTCCGTGGTCTGGGCGCTGGTTCGAATATCGACGTTGGGCAGGCTCTTGAGCTTGCGCACCAGCACCGCATCGGCTTTCAGCTGGTCGGCGAATTCGACCAAAGTCACATGCCCGACCACGCCGGCCAAATCGATCGCGGCTTCAACACCCGAGTTGCCGCCGCCGATCACGGCCACCCGCTTGCCTTTGAACAAGGGCCCGTCGCAATGCGGGCAATAAGCCACGCCTTTGTTGCGGTACTCGGTTTCGCCCGGCACGTTGACATGCCGCCAACGCGCCCCGGTCGCCAGCACGACGGAACGGCTTTTCAATTCGGCGCCGTTGGCCAGCCGCACGCTGAAGAGGCCGCCGGCCTGTGCCGCCGGCTCGAGTGCCACCACGTGCTGGCCATTCATGATGTCGACCTCATAGGCGCGCACGTGCGACTCCAGCGCGGCGGCGAACTGTGGCCCGACGGTTTCCAGCACCGAAACGAAGTTTTCGATGCCCAGCGTGTCGAGCGTCTGCCCGCCAAAGCGCTCGGCCACCACGCCGGTGCGGATGCCTTTGCGCGCCGCATACACCGCGGCCGCGGCGCCAGCCGGGCCGCCGCCGACGATCAGCATGTCGAAAGCCGGCTTGGCGGCCAGCTTGACCGCGTCGCGCGCGGCCGCACCGGTGTCGAGCTTGGCCAGGATTTCACCGATTTCCATGCGGCCCGAGCCGAAGGGCGCGCCGTTCAGATAAACCGTCGGCACGGCCATGATCTGCCGCGCCTCGATGTCGTCCTTGAACAGGCCGCCGTCGATGGCCACATGCTGGATACGCGGGTTCAGCACCGCCATGACGTTGAGCGCCTGCACCACGTCCGGGCAGTTGTGGCAGGTCAACGACATGTAGGTTTCAAACACGAAGTCACCTTGCAGCGACTGGATTTGTTCAACCGTGTCGGCCTCCAGCTTTGGCGGGTGACCACCGGCCTGCAGCAGCGCCAGCACCAGCGAGGTGAACTCGTGGCCCATCGGCACGGCGGCAAAACGCACGCGGCCAGGCTGGCCCGCACGGCCGATGCTGAACGACGGGCGACGCGCATCGTTGCCGTCGAAACGAACCATGATCTTGTCGGACAGCGCGGCGATGTCGTCGAGCAATGTGCGCATTTCCTGCGCGGCCGCGCGGTCATCCAGCGTTGCCACCAATTCCACCGGCTGGCTGACGCGTTCGAGATAGCCTTTGAGTTGGGATTGAAGAGCGGCATCCAACATGGTGGTGATGTCCTGAAGTCTGGTTTGAGGTCCCGGAAAAAAGGGGTCAAAGCGCAGTGGTGGCGTAAAAACAGCGGGGACGGGCAACCGCCCATTCCCGCACAACCATTTAAATCTTGCCGACCAAGTCGAGCGACGGCGTCAACGTGGCGGCGCCTTCCTGCCATTTGGCAGGGCATACCTGGCCTGGATGCGAGGCCACGTATTGCGCCGCCTTGACCTTGCGCAGCAGCTCGGACGCGTCGCGGCCAATCCCGTTGTCATGGATTTCGCACAGCTTGATCACGCCTTGCGGATTGATGACGAACGTGCCACGCAGGGCCAACCCTTCTTCTTCGATCATCACGCCGAAATTGCGCGTCAGGGTGCCGGTCGGGTCGCCAATCAACGCGTATTGCACTTTCTTGATGGCGTCCGACGTGTCGTGCCAGGCTTTGTGCGCAAAGTGCGTGTCGGTGGAAATGCCATAGACGTCAACGCCCAATTCCTTGAACGTCGAGTGGTGGTCAGCCAGGTCTTCGAGTTCGGTCGGGCAGACGAATGTGAAATCAGCGGGGTAGAACACGAAGACGCTCCATTTGCCTTGCAGCGACTGCTCGGTCACGTCGATGAACTTGCCATTTTGAAATGCAGTTGCTTTGAAAGGCAAAACAGGGGTGTTGATCAGTGACATAAAAATGATTTCCTAAAAATTGAACAAGAATCCGCGTCGGAAACACAAGCCAGCCCATTCTTGAGTCGCTGTCTTGTGTTTCGTGAAGTAATTCTGATGGTTCCACCGCGCGTTGTGGATTGATTGCCAACATCGCTGCGATGAGCGTTTCCTATGGCCTGGCGTGTGTCGAAACAGGCCAGCCAACGCCGTTTACTTACCCGAGAGTTGCCGCATGGCAGAGCCCCAGTCTTCGATGTGGTAGGTATGGGCGAGCTTGCCGCCTTTCACCACATGCTGGTCGAGCGTCATGATGTTGAAGCTGCGACCGGAGTGCGGCACGCCGAGGAAATCGCCAGCCGGCGTGCCGCTAAGTTCGCCACGCACCACAACCACGTCACCGGAAACCACCACATCCTTGATCACATGCTTCAGATTGGGAACCGCTTTGCCATAACCAATGAAGGTTTTGACCGATTCATCACGACCACGGCAGTCTTTTTCGGAGGCGCAGGATTGCCAATCGGGCGTCGTACCTTGTTCAAGCAAGGTTTTGACATCGCCAGCAACCGGCTGGGTGAAGGTGGTGTAGAGAGGCGTGACCGCCGTACGGGCCTGGGCGGCGGTCAAGTCGGCCTGAGCGGCCGGCGCCGCGAGCGTTAAAACCACGGCAGCAGCGCCGGCAAGGGGTGAATAGAAATTCAGCTTCATGTGTGAAGGTCTCCAAAACAAAGGGACTTCACCATACCGCAGGTCCTTCGCCTCCGGCCGCCCGACGTCTTGCCGAAAATTTTCAACCCGGGGCTGATGCTGGAATGGCAAATGGCGGTGGCGCTGGCGGCGCGGCGGGTTGTGTGCCACTACCCGCCGGCAGCAAGGGCACGATCAACAACGCCACGATGTTGATGATTTTGATCAGCGGGTTGATGGCCGGCCCGGCGGTGTCTTTATAAGGGTCGCCCACGGTGTCGCCGGTCACGGCCGCCTTGTGCGCTTCACCGCCTTTGCCACCGTGGTGACCGTCCTCAATGTACTTTTTCGCGTTGTCCCACGCGCCGCCGCCGGTGCACATGCTCAAGGCCACGAACAAGCCGGTGACGATGGTGCCCATCAACAGGCCACCAAGCGCGGCCGGCCCGAGCAGCAGCCCGACGGCAATCGGCACGGCCACCGGCAGCAGCGACGGCAGCACCATTTCCTTGATCGCTGCGGTGGTCAGCATGTCGACCGCGCGGCCGTATTCCGGTTTTCCAGTGCCATCCAAGATGCCCACGATGTCGCGAAACTGGCGCCGCACTTCAACCACCACCGCGCCCGCCGCCCGGCCCACGGCGGCCATCGCCATGGCGCCGAACAAATAGGGAATCAGCCCGCCGATGAACAAGCCGACGATCACCCGCGGCTCGCTCAAATCGAAGCTGACCGTGAGGCCACGGCCTGCAAGCGAATGGGTGTAGTCGGCAAACAGCACCAGCGCCGCGAGGCCTGCCGAGCCGATGGCATAGCCTTTGGTGACCGCCTTGGTGGTGTTGCCGACGGCGTCCAGCGGGTCGGTCACCGCGCGCACGCTGGCAGGCAGGTCGGCCATCTCCGCAATACCGCCGGCGTTGTCGGTGATCGGCCCGTAAGCATCGAGCGCAACCACGATGCCCGCCATGCTCAGCATCGCCGTGGCCGCCACCGCAATGCCGTACAGGCCGGCCAGTTGGTAG